>JALVRC010000102.1:6694-14234 GCA_027025255.1 Caldifarciminota bacterium | reverse complement strand
TGAAGCAATTAAGTTCAGAATGGAACAAATGGGAATGAAACAAAAAGACCTTGCAGAAGTTGTAGGTTTTAAAAGTCGAGTAAGTGAAATTTTGAATAAAAAGAGGAAATTGACTTTGGAAATGATTAGAAAAATAAGTGCTTCTCTTCACATTCCGACAGATGTTTTAGTGCAAGAATATATTGCGGAATAATAAATACTGTTGCCAACAAAGTATATAAAAAATAGCGGTCGAAGTGCTTAATTCAAAATATTTACCTTAAATTTAGGTCGTTAAAAAACCGAAAGGTAAGTGCATAAAAACCGCTACTTTTCATATGCAAACCGTTAGATTTAATTAAAGAAATAAATATAGATAGGAGACTTATGAAAATATTAGTAATATTAGTGGCAATAACTTTCATCTTTTGTAATAAAGAGGATATTGACAACAAAAAAGCCGAATGGATAAAAAATGCTTTCATTAGTTTTGAAAGTGGTAACTATCCAAGAATTAAAGCAATTTCCTGGTGGAATGAAAATTGGGAGGATGGCGAAAAAAAGGTCAGATTACGCATAGATTCTTCTCCGGAAAGTATGGCGGCATACCGAGAAGGAGTTAGTTCTCATACGTTTGTAACAAGAGCAAATTTCCAGAACGCTAAATTGCTTGCCCCGGTTAATGGTATTTACCATTCTGCTTTCCCTGATTTTGGCGGAACAGAAGATATTGTTACTGCTGATAGGATTAATGAGTTTGTTAAATTAGCAGACAAAGACATTGTTTGGGCTTACTTTTCGAACAACTGGACAGAGGGAATTAGATTCCCACTTGAAGCAGTCAAAACAATATCATCAACAGGGAAAATTCCATTTATCCGACTTATGCCACGAACCAGCTATGAAGAATACGTTGCTGATACCTTTTTTTCAATGCAAAAAATCATTGATGGAGATTTTGACAATGAACTAACACAATGGGCAAAAGATGCAGCCAATACAGGTATTCCGCTTCTTGCAGAATTCGGAACAGAAGTCAACGGTAGTTGGTTTCCATGGAACGGGCTATACAATGGTGCAGGACAGACTGATGCTTACGGAGATATATCTCTTGCAGACGGTCCTGAAAGGTTTCGCGATGCTTACCGCCATATCATTGATATTTGCCGAGAGAACGGGGCTACAAACATAACCTGGTTTTTTCACATAGATGCTGACAGCGAACCCATCGAAGCATGGAATGATTTTGAAAATTATTATCCGGGCGATGATTATATTGATTGGATTGGAGTTAGTGTATATGGATTTGAAGGAAAAGGCGAAGAATATCGCGAATTTTCTGAGACTTTGGATAAAGTTTATAAACGGATGACAAAACTTACGGACAAGCCTATGGCTATTTTGGAATTTGGGATAATAGAAATAGAATAAAAACTAACTTTTTTGTATTCATATAAGAAATTCTTACAATATCAAAATGCTTGACAAAATGGTTTTTATATGTACAATTTAGTGTGAAATTGTTAAGACTAAAATTTGAGGAGGTAAGGAAATTAAAAAAGATGAGTAAAGAAAAAAAAGAGCCATTAAAGGGATATAATAACAAATTAAAGTATCCGCAGATGGAGGTGGATATAAACGTGTTGTGTGCTGTTGGACAGCTAAGAAATTATAAACTTATTTACCGTGATAAAGAGGAGGAGAAAAGATGAAAAGTTTGGTAAAAATTAGAGCTATAATCTCGCTATTTTTGATAGTGCTATTTGTAGTAGTTTTTCTAAGTGGTGTTGGATTACATATTGCGCCATCTGGTAGAATAGCAAGAGAAATTGCCTGGAACCTTTTCGGATTGGATAAAAAATCCTTAGAAAGGATACATACCTTGTCAGGATATATAATGTCAGGTTTAACAATAATTCATCTGTTGTTAAACTATAAGATGTTCATTAGTGAAATAAATATCTTACTTAGAAGGAAGTAAAGGTTATAATGTAGCAATACATCGCCATTTAGCTCTTTGTTCTCTTTCCGTATCTTAGGATAAAAAATTTGTGCAATAAAAATACTTGACATACAGGATGTTTTATATATAATTAGGGTTAAACTTTTTTAAGATGAAATACAGCAATATTCAGGAGGTAAAAAATAGATGAATATAGAAGAGGATGATTTCAGTAAAAAAACTTCAACTAAGAGGAATGTAAGGGGGATATCTCTTCCCGGGTTATTAAATGTATTAAGTTATGAGGGTAAAACGTGTAAGGTAATTATAAAAAACAAAGTTTTAAAAGGTGAGTTGTATTTTAAGAATGGTATACTTGTTGATGCTCAAATAGGAGAAAAGATTGGCGAAGAAGCTGTATGTGAGCTTTTAACCCTCAAATCTCCTGATATTTTTTTAGAGCCTTTTGATGGGAATAGAGAGAAAACAATAGATAAAAGTATAAATCAGCTTTTATTAGATAGTGAAAAATGTATTGATGATATTAATATAAAGAAAACAAATAAAAAAAGGAGGAAAGAAATGAATATACCTATGCTAAAAAAAGCTGTTGAAACCTTGAAAAGTGATTTGGGAGATGGTCTATTGGCTACTGATATATGGGGATTAGATGGTCAGCCCATTGTAGCCTTTAATTCACAGCCTAAGGCTTCAGCACTTTTTAATAGAATTACAAATAATATAAACAAAACCTTGAAGGAGTCAGGATTTCCTGAAATGGGGAAATATTATATACTGGATCTTGTTGATAATCATATGGTTGTTATTATTCTTCTGGGCGATTTTCAATGGGGAATGCTTATAAATTCAAAGAAGCTCCCACTTGGACTACTTCTAAATGTTGCTATCCCTAATGCAATTGATGCTTTTGAAAAATCAATGACATCTTAAAGGGGGAAGTATGGGAAAGATGTTGCAAGAAATTTATAAGATTGTAACTTCTAAGAAAGGATTTCAAGGAAGATTGAAACTTGCTGAAATTACAGGTATATCCAGGGCAGATGCAGATGAAATAGATGATACTCCTGCTCTAATAGAGAAGGTTAAAAAGATTGCTTCAGATATTATTGGAGATGATATTGAGAAATTCCTTAACAGATAGAAAGGCGTTACTTAATTATTCCATAGTTATTTCTTTTATATATATAGGAATAATTAGGGTATCCATGTTAAATATATAGTTAATATAAAACTTTCCATCCGACATTAGTGAAACAGGGGGGAGAAGAATTTGTTGACTGTTAAAATTAATGCTATCGGAAAGTAGAATGTTTCCATGAGCATCTTTTAAAAGATAATTGAGAGTTCCTTTATATTTTTTAAAAAGATATAATGTATCATACAACATATAAGGAATAGTATTTATAAAGAGAGTACTTTTGTTGAGTAAAGTAGAGGTAAGAAAATATTTTCCATTTTTTTCCCCATGTTGCGGCATAATTTTTTCAAAAGGCATCTGATTGGTTTTACCTGTATAGTGTTCCCATGAGAAGATATTAAAAAAGGATTCGTCAAAGAAATGGCCTGATAGATAAACAATAAAGGGGTTTTTGCCTGTAATGAACATCGTAGAAAACTTTTTTACCGGAATAATCATGACTTGCATGCTATTAATAGAAAATTGTTCATTGTTAAGATTAATTATGTTGCTTTGCGGGGATAGTATAATTATTCTATCAGACATGGATGTATTTAAAACGTATGAATTTTTAGCATAAGGGGTAATGTCAGTAGTACCGAAAGAAAAGAATGTATCCGGTTCATAAAAGTCCTGCATAATTACAGATACTGGTTGGGTTGATTGTATTTTAAATATAGACCACTCAGCCCAGTTAAATACTGTTTTGGCTGTTGTAGATATTTTTAAGAATTGCCATGGTTCGAGAAGTCTTGTAATTGTATCTTTGTTATATATATAGGTTATATGTGTTAGACTGTCAAAAGCCTGTATAGTTACTATACCTTTTCCTTTTTTATTTTTTCCCCAGTAGCTTCCTGCAAATGCAGGAAAAAGAAATTTTTTATTCGCTTCGCCTTTTATCTCAGTAAGAACATTATCATCTGACAAGCCAGCAATGCAGGATATGTTATTTAAGGCATGTATATGTACTGAAGCTCCATTAGAATCTGTTGGATAGATTTTGAAAGGTTTTATCCCGTAAAGAGAAATTTTCTTATTATTAAAATAAACATTGGTTGGGTGTTCTGAAGAGATAAATAGATTCCCGATATGTTTTCCGTCAACAAATCTGTAAGAAGGTATATATAGATTTAAATCCTTACCAAACAGAGAGTATACATCATCATCACTGGTATTATCAGCAGCAATAGTAGTGGCAAAGATTGCTATAGGTTTACTACTCTTTAAGATAAAACTATGCCATGTATTTAAGGATATGTTAATAGAAATGTGTTGTTTGTCCATTTTTATTGTTCTTTTGTCTATGATTTTTGTTCCTTCAATACTATAAATCGTGATGTGAATAAGTGTGTTTTTCTCTCCAATTACTTCTAACCACCCAGGAGTGGCACCATAGAATAATGTGTCTGAAGCACAGTAATTAAAAAGATTTAATATAAATAAAAGCATACTTAATTATAAATAATAAAAATTAAAAGTCAATATAAATTTTAATACTGTTTTAATACTTGACATTTCAATTATAATGTGTATAATAATAGCATATCGCGGGGTGGAGCAGTGGTAGCTCGTTGGGCTCATAACCCAAAGGTCGCTGGTTCAAATCCAGCCCCCGCCATTTTTATTTATCTTTATCCCCGATTTAATAAGAAAAAAAATAGTTGACAATCCGATGAAAGTATGTATACTTTATTATTATTATTGTATTCTGCCCACGTAGCTCAGTAGGCAGAGCACATCCTTGGTAAGGATGAGGTCGCCGGTTCAATTCCGGCCGTGGGCTTGAGAGAATTTTTAGTAAGGAGGAATTTATGGCAAAGGAGAAGTTTGATAGGAGTAAGCCCCATTTAAACATAGGGACTATAGGGCACGTGGATCACGGTAAGACGACGTTGACAGCTGCGATAACGAAGGTTTTAGGATTTAAGGGTTGGGCTGATTTTACAGCGTATGATCAGATAGACAGGGCTCCGGAGGAGAAGGCGAGAGGTTTAACGATACAGTTAGCGCACATAGAGTATGAGACGGAGAATAGGCACTATGCGCACATAGATTGTCCGGGGCATGCGGATTACATAAAGAACATGATAACGGGAGCTGCGCAGATGGACGGAGCGATATTGGTGGTGAGTGCGACAGATGGTCCTATGCCACAGACTAAGGAGCATTTGTTGTTGGCGAAGCAGGTGAATGTACCAGCGATAGTGGTATTTTTGAACAAAGTGGATCAGGTAGATGATGAGGAGTTATTGGAGTTAGTGGAGATGGAAGTGAGGGAGGTATTGAGTAAGTATGAGTTTCCCGGCGATGAGATACCAGTGATAAGGGGGAGTGCTTTAAAGGCATTGGAGAGTGAAGAGAAGGATTATGAAGCAGAGATATACAAGCCGATAAGGGATTTAATGAAGGCAGTGGATGATTATATACCGCTACCTCAGCGTGAGGTTGACAAGCCGTATTTGATGCCGATAGAGGATATATTTACGATAACGGGTAGGGGGACGGTTGTGACAGGTAAGGTTGAGCGAGGGAGGATAGTACCTGGTGATGAGGTTGAGATAGTGGGTTTTGGGATGCATAAGAAGACGGTTGCGACGAGTCTGGAGATGTTCAGGAAGATATTGGATGAGGCGATAGCAGGAGACAATGTGGGAGTGTTGTTGCGAGGTATAGATAAGGATGAAGTGGAGCGCGGGATGGTGTTATCAGCGCCAGGGAGTATACATCCTCACAAGAAGTTTAAGGGTCAGGTGTACATATTGAAGAAGGAGGAAGGCGGCAGGCACAAGCCATTTTTTACAGGGTATCGGCCTCAGTTTTATATAAGGACGACGGATGTTACAGGGAGTGTGAAGTTACCGGAAGGAGTTGAGATGGTGATGCCAGGAGATAATGTGGAGTTAACAGTGGAGTTAATATCTCCAGTAGCCTTAGAGGAAGGGAGCAGATTTGCGATAAGGGAAGGTGGTCGTACTGTAGGTGCTGGAGTGGTTACAGAGGTGATTGAATAATGGATTACGATAAAATAAGAATTAAACTAAAGTCTTATGACCACAGGATTCTGGATCAAACTGCAAAAGATATTGTTTATGCAACGAAGCAGCAGGGTGCAGATGTATCAGGCCCTGTTCCGTTGCCTGTTAAACGTTCTTTGTTCACTGTAATTCGTTCTCCCTTTATTGATAAACGTTCAAGAGAGCAGTTTGAATACAAGATTCATAAGAGGCTTATAGAGTTAAGTGATGTTTCCAGTGAGATAGTTGATGCTCTTATGAGACTTGAAATTCCAGCTGGGGTTGAGATTGAGATACAGACAGTGAGGTCTAAATGAAGGGAATTTTAGGGAAGAAATTAGGCATGATGCAGATATTTGATAAAGAAGGAAATATTATTCCTGTTACTGTTATTCAAGCAGGTCCTTCTAAAATTCTTCAAAAGAAAACAGAAGAAACCGATGGTTACAGGTCTATACAAATTGCTTTTGGTGAGAAAAAACATACAACAAAACCTTTATTAGGCCATCTAAAAAAATCAGGACTCAAAAAAGCCCCTCTATGGATTACAGAAATTCGCAATGCAGAAGGTGATGTAGGTGAAATTCTTGATGTTAGTTTGTTTAGTGAGGGAGATAAAATTAAGATTACTGGATGGACTAAAGGTAGAGGTTTTACTGGAGGAATGAAACGTTGGGGTTGGCACGGTGGTTCAAAGACTCATGGTTCAATGTTTCACAGGCGTATGGGATCTGTGGGGCAGGCAGCATATCCAGGTGAAATATGGAAGGGTAAGACTATGCCTGGACATTATGGAAACGAACGTGTAACAGTAAAAAACCTTAAGATCATTAAAATAGATAAGGAAAAGAATTTACTGTTTGTTAAGGGGGCAGTCCCTGGTTCTAAAGGTGGAAAACTTATAATCAAAAAGGTGGATTGATGGAATTGGTTATATTAGATATTGAAGGAAAAGATAAGGGTAAGATTAACATCCCTGAAAAAATTATATCCGGAGAAATAAAAAAGGGTTTGATCTGGGAGGCTGTTGAGTATTATAGAGCTAATCAAAGGCAGGGTACTGTTTCTACCAAAACAAGAGGAGAGGTACGTGGAGGTGGAAGAAAACCCTGGAGACAGAAGGGGACAGGTCGAGCCAGATCAGGGTCAAATAGATCCCCAATATGGCGTAAGGGAGGGACTGTTTTTGGCCCTAAACCTCGTAGCTTTAGACAATCTATGCCCAAGAAGAAACGTATCTTAGCACTAAGAGAATCATTAAAGGAGAAATTAAAGGAAAATAAAGTTTTTGTCGTAGAAGATTTTGTCCTTGATGAGATAAAGACAAAGCGCATGTTTAATATTTTTAAAGCTCTTAGCCTTACAAATAAAGGAAGGGTACTTTTTATTCCTGAGGTTATGGAT
>JALVRC010000102.1:0-6684 GCA_027025255.1 Caldifarciminota bacterium | reverse complement strand
TTCTTAAATTTTGTAAGAGAAAAGGATATAAATGCATACGAGATATGGAAAAATTCGGTTTTGCTTTTTACAAGCAAGGCTATCAAAAATCTTATAAAGAGGTGGGAAAATGCGTAATCCTCATGATATAGTTGTTGCTCCGATCATTACAGAGAAATCCGTTAGTTTACGGGATTCGGAAAATAAATATCTCTTTAAGGTAGCTATTGATGTTAATAAGATAGAAGTTAAGCATGCTATTGAGGAACTTTTTAATGTTAAGGTTGTTTCTGTAAGAATGATTAAATATAAAGGAAAGAAGAAAAGAATGGGTAGATTTGAAGGGAAACGTTCTGATTGGAAAAAGGCTATTGTAAAATTAGAAGAGGGAGAAAGAATCCCAGAACTGTTAGGAGGTTCTTAATGGCTGTTAAATCATATAAACCATATACACCTTCAAGAAGATATTACGAGACTCTTGAAAGAACTAATGATAAGTTAAAGGAAACACCCTCTTATCTTTTGAAGATTATTAGAAGGAAGGGCGGACGAAATAATTTGGGGAGAGTTACTGCTCCCAGGCGAGGTGGTGGCAATAAGCGTTATTATAGAATTATAGATTTTAAAAGAGATAAAAGAGATATTCCTGGTAAGATTGTAAGTGTTGAGTATGATCCGAATAGAAGCGCAAATATTTCTCTTGTTTTGTATAAAGATGGAGAATATAGGTATATAATTGCACCAGAGGGAATTAAACTTGGACAAGAAGTTATTGCATCTGAAAATGCACCTTTGAGTCTTGGTAATGCAATGCCTCTTTTTAAAATTCCAGTTGGTGTTGAAATTCATAATGTTCAACTTTACCCTGAGAAAAGAGGTGCGATGGTCAGAAGTGCTGGGACTGCTGCGCAGATACTGGCAAAGGAAGGGGATTATGTATTTGTTAAATTACCTTCCGGAGAAGTGAGAAAAATACTTAGCGTTTGTTATGCTACTATAGGTAGAGTAAGTAATATTGATTATAATAAGGTGAGTATTGGTAAAGCCGGTAGGGTTAGACATAGAGGAAGAAGGCCTCGAGTTAGAGCAGTCGCAAAAAATCCAGTTGATCATCCAATGGGTGGTGGAGAAGGAAGAAGTTCAGGCGGTAGGCCTCCTTGTTCTGCAAATGGCCTTATAGCCAAAGGAAAGAAGACACGAAAGAAACATAAATTTAGTGATAAATTTATTGTCAAAAGGAGAAAGTAATGGGTAGATCTTTAAAAAAGGGTCCTTATATAGAGAAAAAGTTATTTGATAAAATTGTGGCGTTGAGAGATTCAGGGAAAAAACATGTTATTAAGACGTGGTCAAGACGAAGTACTATTCCTCCTGAGTTTGTAGGGTTTACCATAGCTATTCATAATGGAAAGAGATTTATTCCTGTATATATCACTGAACAGATGATTGGGCATAAGCTTGGTGAGTTTGCTCTTACAAGAACTTATAGAGGACATGCTGATAAGAAGAAGGGAGGTACTAAATGAATTATGGTATCGCGAAATCTCGATTTGTAAGAGGTTCAGCAAGAAAATATCGTCTTATTGCCGATTTAATCAGGAATAAACAAATTGATAAAGCTTTAAACAAACTGTATGTTCTTGAGAATCCAAAGCTTAAGATTCCAATTTATAAAACCCTGAAATCTGCAATTGCAAATGCTGAATATAAGGTGGGAAAGGCTAAATTTGAAAGAAAAAATTTCTATGTTGTTGAGGTAAAAGTCGATGTAGGTCCAGTGTTAAAACGAATACGAGGTGCAACCAGATCCCCTGCATTAATAAGAAGAAGAACATCTCATATAACAATAAAGGTTGGAGAAAAGGAGTAATTATGGGTCAGAAAACACATCCTTTAGGATTTAGGCTTGGGATTACAAAGAATTGGAAATCTCATTGGTTGGACGAAAAGAAATTTGCTGAGAATCTAAGTGAAGATATTAAAATAAAAAAATATATTCATACCAGGCTTGTAAATATGGGCATAGCAAATGTCGGTATAAAAAGGGTTGGAGTTAAAATTCTTGTAACTATTGCTACATCTAAACCAGGGCTTGTAATAGGTCAGAGAAGAGCACATTTGGAGGAATTAAAGGCTGAATTAAAGAAACTTATTGGGAAGGCAGTTGATATCTATGTTGAAGTAGTTAGGATTCCTGAACTTGAATCAAAAATAGTAGCCAAGACCATTGCCTCTCAATTAGAAGGAAGAATTAATCATAGACGCGCGATGAAGAGAGCAGTTTCTCAGGCTATGAAATTAGGTGCAAAGGGAATTAAGGTTGCAGTTTCTGGAAGATTAGGTGGAGCTGAAATTGCTCGTAGAGAGTGGTATATGGAGGGGAGAGTACCTCTTCAAACCCTAAAAGCAGATGTTGATTATTCAAGAGATACCGCATATACTCTTTATGGGACTGTTGGTGTTAAGGTATGGATATATAAAGGCGATATTGATGTTAAAAAGGGGATGAAATAATGTTACAGCCGAAGAGAGTTAAATATCGTAAACAACATAGAGGTAGAAGAAAAGGGAAAGCTACCTCAGGTGCTTCTTTAGAGTTTGGTTCATTCGGAATTATTTCCTTAGAACCTTCCTGGATTACAGCACGTCAGATAGAATCCGCCAGGGTTGTTCTTTCCAAAAAGGTAAGGAAAAACGGGAAAGTATGGATAAGAATTTTCCCTGATAAGCCTATTACAAAAAAACCAGCTGAAACAAGAATGGGTAAAGGTAAAGGCGCTCCTGAATATTGGGTGGCTGTGGTTAAACCGGGTAGTATTCTTTTTGAAATAGAGTGGGGCAGTGAGGATGAAGCAAAAAAACTACTCAAAGAGGCCTCAATTAAACTTCCGGTTAAAACTAAGTTTATAAAACGAGGAGAAATAGGAGTTAGATATGAAGGCTTCTGAATTAAGAGCATTAACTAAAAGTGAGCTTGAGTTAAGACTAAAAGAACTCAAAGCAGAACTTTTTAATTTGAGATTTAGAAAGGTTACAGAAAATATGAATCTTACTCACCGTTTTAAGGAAATAAAAAGAGATATAGCGAGGATTAAAACTCTTTTAAGAGAGAATGAATTAGGTATAAGAACTATTGCAGGAGGTAAGAATGGCTAATGTTTATAAAAGAGGCATAGTTGTTAGTAATAAGATGGATAAGACTATTGTGGTGAGAATTGAACGCTTTGTAAGGCATCCTTTATATAAAAAACAGATAAAGAAACGCCTAAAAGTATATGCACACGATGCAGAGAATAAAGCAAAAATAGGTGATAGAGTTGTTTTGTTGCAAACAAGGCCTCTTTCAAAACTTAAACGTTATAAACTGGTTGAGATATTATGATTCAGGATATTTCAAGATTAAAAGTATGTGATAACACTGGAGCAAGAGAAGTTCTGGTTATTAAGGTTTTAGGAGGAACAAGACGAAAGTATGCCAGTGTTGGTGATATTGTTGTAGTTACTGTAAAACAGGCCATTCCTCATTCTAATGTTAAAAAAGGTGAGAAATTGAAGGCTGTAATAGTACGAACCAGAAAGGAGATTAGAAGAAGGGATGGAACTTATGTTAGATTCGATGATAATGCATGCGTAATAATTGATGAAAATAAACAACCCAGAGGTACAAGAATTTTTGGTCCTGTGGCAAGAGAATTAAGGGAAAAACGTTTCTCAAAAATTATCTCTTTAGCACCGGAGGTTTTATGAAACGCATAATGGTTAAGCAGAAAATTGGAAAGTTTAGACTTAAGAAAGGAGATCTTGTAGAAGTAATCTCGGGAGAAGAGAAAGGTTCACAAGGGAAAATTATAGAGATAATGAAAAAGACAGGTAGAGTTGTTGTGGAGGGAGTAAATATTGTAAAAAGACATACAAGACCTACATCAGCTACTAATCCTGGTGGTATAGTTGAGAAACCTGGTTCAATACATTATAGTAATTTAAGACTTATTTGTCCCCGTTGTGCACAAAGAACTAAGGCAACGTTTCATGTTATTGAAGGGAAAAGACATAGAATATGTAAAAAATGCGGGGAGGTTATAGATTAAAATGGCCTATATAAGAGATTTATATGAAAAAGAAATTGTTCCTAAGTTAAAAAAACAATTTAAGTACAGAAATATTCACGAGGTCCCGAAACTTAAAAAAATCATTCTTCATGTTGGAGTTGGTGAAGGCTCTCGTGATCCAAAGTTGTTGGAACCTATAGTTAATGATTTAAGTATTATTGCAGGTCAAAAGGCTGTTATTACTAAAGCTAAGAAGGCTATTTCAAACTTTAAGATTAGAAAAGGTATGCCAATAGGTGTTCGAGTTACATTGAGAGGAGAACGTATGTATAATTTTTTAGAAAAATTCTTATATTTTGCGGTTCCTCGTATAAGAGATTACGGAGGTTTTAACTCTAAGAGCTTTGATGGAGCAGGGAATTATACATTAGGATTGACTGAACAGTTAATATTCCCCGAAATTGAAAAGGATAAGATTAAGACTGTGTTTGGAATGGATATTACATTTGTAACGAGTGCCAAAAGAGATGATGAAGCTAAGGTACTTTTAGAACAGCTTGGTATGGCTTTTAAAAGGGAGTAAAAATGGCAAGTAAAGCAAGAATGGTAAAGATGTTTAAGACACCTAAATTTAAGGTTCGTAAAAAGAATAGATGTAGAAGGTGCGGAAGACCAAGAGCTTATTATAGAAAATTCGGATTATGTAGAATCTGTTTAAGAGAGCTTGCATTAGAGGGTGAAATTCCCGGGTTAAAGAAGGCAAGCTGGTAGGAGGTGGCATGGACACAATAAGTGATTTTATAACAAGAATTAAGAATAGTTTGATGGCAGGACATAAAACAGTAGCAATTCCATATTCTCGATTAAAAGAGAATATAGCTAAGATTCTTCTGAGCGAAGGATTTATTAGTAATTTTCAGTTGTCTGAGGAATGGCCCCCATCTATTATAATTCATCTTAAATACTCTTCAAAAGGTGAGAGCGTTATTCGGGATATAAAAAGAATTTCTAAACAGAGCAGAAGAATATATATGAAATCATCAGAACTAAAAAGTGTAAGGAATGGACTGGGTATAGCTATTGTAACAACTTCAAAAGGGTTAATGACTGATAGAGATGCACGTAAAAATAATATTGGTGGCGAAGTAATTTGTGAGGTTTGGTAATATGGGTAGAGCAATAGAAAAAAGACCTGTTAATGTTCCGCCAGGGGTAAAGGTGGAGATAAAACAAGAAGAGATTACTCTAAAAGGAAAGTTGGGGAATTTGAGTGTAGATATTCTTCCAGATTTCAGTTTTGAATTAAAAAATGATGGTTTATGGATTAATAGAAAGGGTCCTTTAGCTAATAAAGCAAAATTGGGTTTGATTCGTTCGCTTATAGAGAATGCTATACAGGGCGTATCTAAAGGATTTACTAAAAAGCTTGAAGTAAGAGGAATTGGTTATAAAGTTCAATTAACCGGTAAAAAACTGGAATTAAGATTGGGTTATAGCCATCCTATTTTTTTTGAAGTCCCTGATGGAATTGATCTTGAGGTCGAGTATCCCAAAACAAGAGAAGATAAAGAGTGGATAGCTGATATTGTAGTTAAAGGTACTGATAAACAACTTGTCGGGCAAATAGCAGCTAATTTAAAAAAGTTAAGAAAGCCTGATGTTTATAAAGGTAAGGGTATAAGATATAAAGGTGAGTATATCAGGAAAAAACTTGGTAAAAGAGCTGTTGGAGGAGAAGCATGATAGATAAATATACGAGACGTAAGAGAAGGCATCTGAGAATCAGGAAACGTATATCTGGGACAAAAGATAGACCCAGAGCAGTAGTATCAAGAACTTTAAAACACATATATGTTCAACTTGTCGATGATACTTCTCAAAAGGTTTTGACAGGTGTTTCTTCTTTAACCCCCAAGATTAAAAAGAAAATAAAAAATAAGACCAAGACAGAAGTTTCTATAGAGGTAGGTAAACTGTTAGCTGAAAAGGCAAAGAAGTTCGGTATAGAGAATATTGTTTTTGACAGAAACGGATACGCTTTTAAGGGTAGAATTAAAGCTCTTGCCAATGCAGTAAGAGAAGCAGGGCTTAAATTTTAGGAGGAAAGATGATAGATAATCAGGAAAATTTATATGAGAGTACGATAGAGATTAAAAGAGTTACCAAGGTTGTAAAAGGTGGAAAACGAATGAAACTTTCTGCTATTATTGTTGTTGGAGATAGGAATGGAAAGGTAGGAGTTGGACACGGAAAAGCTCAAGAAGTTGCACAGGCCATCAGGAAAGCCAGAGAAAAGGCGAAGAAATCTATGATTGAGTTGAGTGTTGGTAAGAGGACTGTCCCACATTGGGTGGAAAGTAAATTTTCTGCAAGTAAAGTTATTATTAAACCGGCTTCTCCTGGAACTGGTTTAATAGCTTCGCCTCCAGTAAGAGCTATTCTGGAAGCTTGTGGGGTTAAGGATGCCTTAACGAAATCTCTTGGCTCAAATAGTCCGTATAATTTAGCTATAGCAACTATAAAAGCGTTGCAGCAATTGAGGACGCTTGAACAGGTTGCAATTTTAAGAAATAAACCTATTTCTCATTTTATGGAGCAAAAAAATGGCAAAAAAGAAGAAGTATTTGAAAGTCAGACTGAAGCGTAGTCTAATTGA
>JALVRC010000101.1 GCA_027025255.1 Caldifarciminota bacterium | reverse complement strand
CTATATCCAATACTTGACATTTACTTTTTACTCTTTATAATTTTATAAGGTAAAGAAAACATTATGAAAAATACAACCATACCCAAAAAAGAAATAAAAAAAATAGTAATGGAAGTATTAAAGAAGCCAGATGTATTATGGAGTTTTATTGTACTTCTCTTTATTTAATAAGTTTCTTTTACCTGTATCTTTGTCTTGACTTTTTATATTTATTATAAGGAGGTAAATAATGGTAACATTCCTTTTTACTGATATTGAAAATTCTACAGAAAAATGGAATAAATACGGGAAAAAAATGAACAAAGTTCTTGCTCACCACGACAGAATTATCACTGAACTTATTAAAAAATTCGGTGGTAAACCTGTTAAACAAACAGGTGATGGTATTTTTGCTATTTTTGAAAAAGGAAACCCTTTAAAATGTGCTATTGAAATAGAAAAATCTATTATGAATGAAGACTGGAGTGAGATTAAAGATTTGAGAGTTAGAGTGGTTTTACATTCTGGTGAAGCAGAGCTAAGAGGTAACGACTATTTCGGATATGATGTTAATTTTACTGCAAGAATGTTGAATATAGGATGGGGCGGTCAGATTCTTTTATCAGAGAGAATTGTAAAAACAGGAAAAATCCCAAAGGATGCAGAGATTCTTTATCTTGGAAGTTGCATGTTAAGGGGAGTACAGAATCCTCAGAAAATTTATCAGTTAATACATCCTTCACTTAAGTTGAAAAAATTTCCTCCTTTAAGGAGTAAAGGGATTTACCCCAATAACCTACCCCAGCAGAGTACTGAATTTATTGGAAGGAATAAAGAATTAGATGAACTTAGAAGACTTATCTCCTCATCTCAAATAAAACTAATAACTCTACTTGGGCCGGGAGGCATTGGAAAAACAAGACTTGCTTTAAAAACTGCTGAACAAAACATGAAATTTTTTCCTGATGGGGTTTACTTTATCCCGCTTGCTTCAATAGATAATCATGAATTAATAATTCTTTCTCTCGCGAATATTTTGAATATTACGTTTTATCCGGGAGACGAACCTTTGAATCAGATTATAAAATTTTTAAAGAATAGAACTATGTTGTTAATAATGGATAACTTTGAACATGTAATAGAAGGAGCCACCTTTATTATTGACATTTTACGAAAGTGTCCTGGGATTAAATTCATTGTAACATCAAGAGTAAGATTAAATATAAAAGATGAACAAGTTTTTAAGGTTTTCGGTATGAAATTAAAAAAAGGAGCAGAAGCTCTCCAGCTATTCATAAGTGCTGCCAGGAGAATAGAGCCTGAATTCGAAATCAATGAAAACAATAAATCCGTTGTCTTTAATATATGCAGGCGGGTGGAAGGTATTCCCCTCGGGATAGAACTCGCTGTTTCATGGCTTAAAACCCTTACTGTAGAGGAAATAGATGAAGAACTTTCAAAAAGTTTTGAAATACTTGAGACAGATATTAAAGATTTTCCTAAAAGGCACAAAAGTTTTAGAGGTGTTTTCAAG
>JALVRC010000100.1 GCA_027025255.1 Caldifarciminota bacterium | reverse complement strand
GCTTTTTAGAGTATTCCAACCATATTTTTTACATATTTTAGTTCTGAAAATCCATCCGTTCATATAAACTGTTTTGCCTTTTAATAATATCCTTATTTTTTTTACTCGTTTATCTGAGTAAAATGAAACAGCTTCTATATCAATGATTGGTTCACCAAAAGTTTTTGATAGAGCATTAATCGAAGTTTCATAATGCCATTGAGAATGTAGTCCGGATTTACTGTATTTGTCCTTTATACTTTTAAGGTATGGATAGCTTTTTCCCCATATAAATAGAGGATTAGAAGTTATTCCACCACTATTTGCATGAAAAAAGGCATGTATAGGTTTATTGTTAAAATATATAATTTTTCCTTTTGTTTCTTTTACTGCTTTAAGTGTTTTTCTGGTTACTGTCTCAAGCCCATTATATACAAATTCTTCTGTATTGTCCGAAGAAATAATTTTATTAAGTCTTTTAATATTGGTCCTTATTACAACAGATAAAGCCTTCAGGGCTTCCAATGGAGCATTCACTCCTATTTCAGCACCTATTACAGAAGATATATACAAATCTTCCTTTAAAATGTTTATTAATACATATTGATTTTTTTCCTTTTTAATTTTAAGCAAGGGCGGATACCATTTATTTTTTTCCTCTATAAAAAATGTATCGCGTATTGTAAGAGTTTTCTTAACATTCCCATTCACTAAAAGTTTATCCTTAATAATTATTTCATAATATTTCTTTTTGGTAATGATGTGAATTTTTGTTTTGTTTATTTTAAGTCTAACCTGCAGAGTAAAGAATAGAAAGAAATTCATTTATAGTATTTATTGATATAATGTGATGCTATTATTGAAGCTTGTTTGCCTGTTCCATTATGGATAAAAACAACAATTGCAATATGTGGTGCATAAAACGGATAAAAACCTATAAACCATCCATGAGTTATATAGTTCGCTTTTTGTGAAGGTGAGCCAGTTTTCCCTGCTAAAAATCGGTTTGTTCCTTTTGCCGTTCCCTGTAGAACCACTCTGTGTAAAAGTTCTTTAAGATGTTCAACGTTAGCAGGAATTCTATAGTGTATTTCTCCTGGATTTTTATCTACATATAACCATGGAACATTGCCGTTGTTAGCAATACCTGATATCAAAGCTAATAGATATGCAGGCGTTTGGTAAAAATTCTTTCCGATAACTATTTCTCTTTGCCACGAATTAATCAGCGTCGGGATTTCAGTGCCCATGTCCCAGGAGCTTTTTTCATATATATGGAACTTAAGGATAAAATCTTTTAAATCATGTATCCTCTTCTTATCAAAAAACGAAAGAAAAAAATTATTACACGATAGAATTAGTGCTCTGTCCTTTGATATTTTTCCGTGTCCTGTGTTTATTGAACACAGATATTTTTTCTGTCCTATTATGTTGTATCCTTTACATGTAAATAGGGTATCAAAATCATTTTTATCCATATATAGATATGCAAATATTTTTGCTATAGATCCAATGGGAAACCTCTT
Organism: Caldifarciminota bacterium; assembly: GCA_027025255.1. GTDB lineage: Bacteria > Hydrothermota > Tepidihabitantia > B3-TA06 > JALVRC01 > JALVRC01. The sequence continues at coordinate 12 of JALVRC010000100.1, read as the reverse complement.
TTTTAAAAAAGT
>JALVRC010000099.1 GCA_027025255.1 Caldifarciminota bacterium | reverse complement strand
TGAAACCTTTTTAAGAGAGTCAACAATGTTTCCAAGAGTATCAAATGAGATAAAGAAAACCGATTGATAAAAAGTGTTGTACGCACTTATAACAGATTTGCCATTCTCAAGCATACATGCATCAAAAGGAGCAGACTCAGGTGTAATAATCTCATCTCTTAATGAGCTAACACTATCCCCGTTCATCTTGAATACCTTAAATAATATTTCCCCTCCAGCCCTGACAACAAAAGCAAAGTATTGTCCATTCGTTATAAGCTTAATCCCTACTAAATAAGACAAATAACCAATGTCAGTAAAGATTGTTCTTTCTTCCTCTCCTGTTTCAGAAAATATACTTACAACTATGTAATTTGTGAATTCAAAATTTCTTAGATTGAAAGGACTTAAATAGAATGCCCTGTAAACCTTATCATCATTAGAAACAAAGCCATCTACAAGGTAGGCTGAACCAAAATCAAGATATGCAGATGCTGAGGAGGTTGGCCTTATAAGGAACGTATCATTCTCATTGTAATTGTATAGGACTGTTCCAGCATCCCATGTCGCAGTTACACCAGCATTGTTAATATACTCATCAGTGGTCATATAAAACAGTGCTTTTGTTCCCTGTGAGTTAATAGAAACAGCGGGAGTACGAATATAATACCTACCACTCTCTACATTTGTATTTACAAGGATATCTGTGGATAAATAAAGCAATAGAAATACCATAACTCCTCCTTTGTCCTGGCGGGTTTATACCCGCCAGGACTGGTCTTTGTTATTCTCTATTTCCGCTCAGCCAACCCATTTTGCTAGGAGTTCCATACCAGTTGCCGCTCATTATACCTCTGCCAAAGTCGAATCTTCCATCCCATGTCCCTTGAGCATAGATATTTGTTGCCCACCAAGTTCCCTGGGTAACAGTACCATCATCCTTTATAAAACCATGAAACTTTCCCATAATATGCGAAACATTATCAATCCAATCTCCTGTAATCACCTTTACTATGGAAGATGTATCATTTAATAAAGGAAGTGTGCGTACTGTTCCTTGCCAGGAAGCAAAAGGTGTAAAGCATGTATCGTTTACACAAATTTCGTCTCCTCCTCCATGACCTTTCCATGTCTCATCAGCTGTTAAAACCTCATATAGATTATCTTTGCCGGTATTCCTACTGGATAACTGCGGCTTGAACAGTTTGTTCCTGTAACCGCTGTTTGTAGCGGCTACAAATGTTAGGGTAATAGTTATAAAAACTACTATTACCACAATTTTCAAGTGTTTAAATTTTTTCATTATATCCTCCTTATTTTATTTTTTTATTGTTATATTTTTCTTTTTCTTTCATTTTTTTAAATAAAATTATCTCCCCGTGTCATGTGCATGGCACGAGGCTTATGGAGGATGATCTGAAGTCTGAACTTTCAGACATAAACATTTACACCTTTTAATTGAAAACGAAAGTATACGTATAGTATAGTATAGTATAGTATAGTATAGTACTTTTCTTGCTCTCTTTACTTAGAGAGACTGTATAACAATCCACAATTACCTCCCATATAACAACCTCCTTATCTTTCCCTGTAATTCTATTATACGCAAAATTTTACCTTTGTCAAGGGTTAAAATTGTATTTAACAATATGTTATAACAAAAAGTTGAAAAATGCTTTATTTCATCTTTTAATCAAATTATAATCCTTGACATTAAACTAAAAATAGATAAAATTTGGTATGATAAAATCACCTTACAGTGGGATAGCTCCATACTATGATAAAATTATAAAAGGCATTGAATGGGAAAAGTGGGTTGATTATGCTTATTCTTTCCTTGCCCAAAGTGTAAAAAACCCGGAAGCAATTGCTGATTTTGGTGCAGGAACAGGTCTTCCCACTAAATATCTGTTGAAAAAGGGGATTAAAGTGTACGCTGTAGAGGAGTCCATACACATGGTTAAAGAACTAAGAAAAAACTATCAGATTGAGGATAATCTTTTGATTGTTCATGGGGACATGACTGAAGTTACCCTTCCTGAAAAAGTTGATGGAATTTTCTCCTTTTTCGATACTTTAAACTATCTTTTATACGAAGATACACTCTTAAGATGTTTTAAAACAGCCTATAAAAATCTGAAGACAAAAGGAGCATTTATTTTTGATGTAAATACCATACATTCCTTAAAAACATTATGGAATAAAAGAACGTTTGTAAACAGAGATAAAAAGGTAATCTCTATCTGGGAATCACGTTTTTCAGAAATGAGCAAGATTTCAACCTTAAGACTAACCCTTTTTGTCCACGAAAAGAAAGACATATTTAAAATGATTGAGGAGGTACACATGGAAAGAGGATATGAATTAACTACCTATAAAGAGCTTATGTCAAATGCTGGGTTTAAAAGAATAGAAATTTACAAACATTTAACTAATGAGCCTCCAAATGCTTCAACAAATAGAGTTCTTATTGTAGGAAGGAAAGGATGAAGTTTTTTGCTGACTTACATATCCATTCCGCTTATTCACGAGCAACAAGCCAGAATATGCACATTCCAGTCATTGCAAAGTATGCTGAGACTAAAGGCATCAAACTTGTTGCAAGCGGAGATTTTACGCACCCTGAATGGTTAAATGAGCTAAAAGAAACATTAAAACCAGAAGGAAGAGGAATATTTAAGTATAAAAATACTTTCTTTATGCTAGCTGTTGAAGTAAGCAACATATACTCTAAAGGAGGTAAACTTAGACGAATCCATAATGTAGTGTATGCACCTGATTTTGAAAAAGCAGAAAAAATTAATAAGTTTCTTGCCCGTTATGGAAAATTAGCTTCTGACGGACGTCCTATATTGGGACTTGATAGTGAGAATATGCTTGAGGCCTTAAAAACCATATCAGAAGACATACATTTAATTCCTGCACATATATGGACTCCCTGGTATGCTATGTTAGGCTCTAAATCAGGATTTAATAGTATTGAAGAATGTTTTGGCTCAATGAGCAAGTATATTTTCGCTATTGAAACAGGGCTTTCAAGTGATCCTCCAATGAATTGGAGGGTATCTTTTCTTGATAAAGTAGTTTTAGTATCTAACTCAGATGCCCATTCCCCAGCAAAACTGGGAAGGGAAGCAAACTATTTTGATACGGATATGGATTATTCTAAGATATTTAACGCACTTATGCAAAAGGATAAAAACTCTCTTCTTTTCACTGTTGAATTTTATCCTGAGGAAGGCAAATATCACTTTGATGGACATAGAAAATGTGATGTAGTTCTTTCTCCAAAAGAATCAAAAGCAATAAATAATATTTGCCCTGTTTGCGGAAACCCTCTTACAATTGGAGTAGCTCATAGGGTAGATGACCTGGCAGATAGAAAAGAAGGATATACTCCGAATGATGCCATACCTTTCCACTCTCTTATTCCTCTTGAAGAAATCATTGCTGAAAGCGAACAAATAGGGAAAACAACGAAAAAGGTAAAAAGTTTATATGAAAAGATGACTGAAAAGATTGGAACGGAATTTGAAATACTTTTGAATGCTCCTATAGAAGATATAAAAAAGATAGCAGGCGAGAAGCTGGCTGAAGGTATTGAAAACATGCGCAATGGGAAAATCTATAAAAAGCCTGGATACGATGGAGAATTTGGGACTATTAAGGTTTTTATGGAACATCCTCCTGATAAAACAAAAGAGGCAAAACAGCTAAGTCTTTTTTAGATGAAACGAATATGGGCACCATGGAGAATGAAGTATATTTCTAAAACAGAAGAAGGAAACCACTGTATACTATGTGAATTGGGCAAATCAGAGATAAACAAAGAAAATCTCATGTTACACAGAAGCAATCAAACATATATTGTAATGAATAGATTCCCGTATACAAATGGCCATTTAATGATTGTCCCCAAAAGGCATCTGGACAATCCAACCAAGCTTTCAAAAGCAGAAATGCTTGAGATCGGGGAACTGACCCAGCTATCCATTAATTTACTTACTGAGTACGCTCATCCGCAAGGGTTCAATATTGGTATGAACATAGGAAGAGTTGCCGGTGCAGGCATTGATAAACACATACATCTTCACATTGTTCCAAGATTCAACGGAGATACTAATTTTATGCCAGTCTTCGCAGATACAAGGGTTATTTCTGAAGATTTATTAAAAACATATTCAAGACTTAAAAACATTTTAAAAACACTTTTATGAAGTATATATTTGGGCCTGTGCCTTCAAGAAGACTTGGTATTTCTCTCGGGGTAGATATAATACCTGCTAAAACCTGCAGTTTGAACTGTGTTTACTGCGAATGTGGTCTTACGACAAATCTTTCATTAGAAAGAAAGAGCTTCTTTCCTTACAAAGAAATTATAAATGAGCTTGAGACTTTTCTTAATAATAATCCGCGTCCTGATTATATAACCTTTTCAGGGTCAGGAGAGCCAACGTTAAATTCAGATATCGGAGAAATAGCTCTATATATAAAAGGAAAGGGAATACCTTCTGTTCTTTTAACAAACGGAACACTCCTCTACAGAGACGATGTATTTGAAGATATAAAATCTATAGACCTTATAATTCCATCTCTTGATGCTGGTGACGAAGAAACATTTAAAAAAATAAACCATCCTCATAAAGCACTTAAATTTAACAAATATATAGAAGGATTAATAAGACTTAACAGCCTAAAAAAAAGGGTGTGGTTAGAGATTTTTATTGTAAAAGGTATCAATGACTCAAAAACTCTCTTAAGCCGTATAAAAAACATTACCAGTACCCTTAATGTGGAAAAAATACAACTCAATACTGTGGATCGCCCTCCAGCTCTTAAAGGTTGTACAGGAGTCAGTATAAAAGTATTAGAAGATATAAAACACTGGTGGGATGATAAAAGAGTTGAGGTTATATATCCGTATAAGAAACGTAAGGACTACAAAGCCTTT
>JALVRC010000098.1 GCA_027025255.1 Caldifarciminota bacterium | reverse complement strand
TGAAACCTTTTTAAGAGAGTCAACAATGTTTCCAAGAGTATCAAATGAGATAAAGAAAACCGATTGATAAAAAGTGTTGTACGCACTTATAACAGATTTGCCATTCTCAAGCATACATGCATCAAAAAAAGGATTAGGGTTAGGTGCAACTATTTCATCTCTTAATGAGCTAACACTATCCCCGTTCATCCTGAATACCTTAAATAATATTTCCCCTCCAGCTCTAACAACAAAAGCAAAGTATTGTCCATTCGTTATAAGCTTAACCCCTATTAAATCAGACAAATAACCAATGTCAGTAAAGATTGTTCTTTCTTCCTCTCCTGTTTCAGAAAATATACTTACAACTATGTAATTTGTGATATGAGGATTTTGTAGATTGAACGGTCTTAAATAGAATGCCCTGTAAACCTTATCATTATTAGAAACAAAGCCATCTACAAGAAAAGCTCCGCCCAGATATGCAGATGCTGAGGAGGTTGGCCTTATAAGGAACGTATCATTCTCATTGTATAGGACTGTTCCAGCATCCCATGTCGCAGTTACACCAGCATTATTAATATACTCATCGGTGGTCATATAAAACAGTGCTTTTGTACCTTGTGAGTTAATAGAAACAACGGGAGTACGAATATAATACCTACCACTTTCTACATTTGTATTTACAAGGATATCTGTGGATAAATAAAGCAATAGAGATACCATAACTCCTCCTTTGTCCTGGCGGGTATAAACCCGCCAGGACTGATTTATGCTATTGTCTATCTCCAATAAGCCAACCGTTTGTTCCAGCTCCTTTCCATGTGCCACTCATTTTCCCTATGCTAAAGAAGAATTGTCCATTCCATGTTCCTTGAGCATAAATATTTGTAGCCCACCACGTTCCCTGTGTAACACTATCATCATCTCTTATATAGCCCTGAAACTTGCCTGTAATATGAGAAACAGTATCAATCCAATCTCCTGTAATCACCTTTACTATGGAAGATGTATCATTTAATAAAGGAAGTGTGCGTACTGTTCCTTGCCAGGATGCAAAAGGTTTAAAGCATGTATCGTTTACACATACTGGTCCTCCGCCTCCATAACCTGCCCATGTCTCGTCTGCTGTCAAAAGCTCATACAGGTTGTCATTATCCATATGTTTCTGCTTTATGATTTGAGGCTTAAAAAGCCCTCTGCTGTAGCCGTCGTTTGTCGCGGCTACGAATGCTAGGGCAATAGTTATAAAAACTACTACCCCCAACATCTTTAATTTTTTTATTTTTTTCATACTCTCCTCCATTTTTTTAATTTAAAATAGTTATATTTTTGTTTTTCTTTCATTTTTTTAAAAATAAAATTATCTCCTCGTGTCATGTGCATGGCACGAGGCTTATGGAGGATGGTCTGAAATCTGAACTTTCAAACATAAATCTTTGCACCTTTTAATTGAAAACGAAAATATACGTATAGTATAGTATAGTATAGTACTTTTCTTGCTCTCTTTACTTAGAGAGACTATGAAACTCTCCACAATAA
>JALVRC010000097.1 GCA_027025255.1 Caldifarciminota bacterium | reverse complement strand
ATATACTCTTTTAGATGTGAAAGGTTGCTTAAGGCTTTTTCATAAAAACCGGAGGTTATTTTTGTTATATCGTCAATAACTATAAAACGAACATTTAATTTTAACGAAAGAAGAGAAAGATTTGCAAAAGTTACTTTTGACATTATATTACGGTTCAACTTCCAAGCATCAAAAAATGCATCAATAAATTTCTCATTTTCTCTTACAATGCTTTTTTTAATTTTAACCTTTTTGAAATTACGTTTTAACGAGAAAGGGGTTTCGATAAGCATTGATGTTTTATTCATCAACCTGATAACCTCCCCCAAAACAACATTCCTTATTATATTTTTATTATTTCTGGTCTGTTCCTGCAAATCTTTAAGTATCGCATTAAAAGACTCTTCTTTTTGTCGCAAAACTTCAAAAGCTTTTTCTTTTTCAAGTGATGATTGATATTTACCGGGCTGATAATCTTCAATTAACAAAAGAAGTCTATTCAACTTCTGTTCCATCAAGAAATTTCTGTAATCCAATTCTTTTAACATCTCAAGCCAAGCACCCGACAACCCGTTAATTATCAATTTTTCTTTAACCTTTTTCAGGTTAACTTCAAATATTCTCTTTCTTTTCAGAATTTTTGCTTGTTACCTTTTTCTCTTTCAAAAGGGTTTCAATATCCTCATCAGAATATTTTAATATTATCGTTTCCGGTATGGCAGAAATTATTTTCCTTTTTATATAACTATAATCAGCTACAAAACTTTCAACAAAATATGATTGATTTTTAAATTCCCTGTCACGAAAATCTTTAATCTGTTCTCTAATACTATCAACCAATGTTAAATTTTTCTCTATTATAATTTTCAGCAAATCTCCATCATAATCTCTCAGCTGACGGTGTAAGCTTTCATAATATGACAACCATTTTTTTTCTAGATCAGTTAAAAATGTATCCCAAATTTTTACGAGTGGAACAAGTTCTTTTTTAACTGCCGTATGAATTATCTTCGTAACGGAATGATTTATCCTTTGCAATTCCAGATAAGAAATATATGATACCGGTTTTATTAACTTGGGTAATTTTTTAAAGTTATCCTCATTTTCCGTTTCCAATGCATCGAACTTCATTAATTCGCCGGGACGCATACCTATTGTAAGCTCTTTAAATAGTGACGATGCTTTTATCAAAACCGTTGTTCCTATTTGAGAACAAAGGTTATCAACAGATTGTATATAATTTTTTTCATTTCTCGGCTCAACATCCGGAATTCCCAGAAATATCAAATCAGAGTTGATAGATTCTTGTTTAATTATTTCGGTAATCGGCCTTTTATCCACTTCATTATTTATCACCCTCACTTCAGCTTCAATACGCATGTTAGTAATGAACTGATTTGCATCATGCTCGATAATAATCTTATTTTCATTTACGGGATTAACAATCATTAATCTTACACGTGCATTTTTCCATTCAAATGTCGATTTAATAAATTTTATCAAAGCAAGCATAAGGCTCCCATTGTTGGAACCCCCTCTTAACCATACA
>JALVRC010000096.1 GCA_027025255.1 Caldifarciminota bacterium | reverse complement strand
AGGCATAGAGGATTTAAAAGATACATTAACAGAGATTATCCCTCAATCAGGGTTTTTCGCTTCAGAAGTGGATATAAGATATATACGCCTGAAAGAATTAATAAAAAAAGAGACAGAAAAGAAAAACTATTTAACAGAAAAAGAATTTTATGATCTGTGCAGAAATAAGAACGTTAATCTTACCTCTAAAACTTTAACAAAAGAAGCTGTAACCTTCTTAGATCAAATCGGGATAGCATCTCATTTTGATAAAATTAACATAATTGAATATTACATTCTTGACCCTAATTGGGTTACAACAGGCATTTACAGAATTATTACATCAAAAAAAGCAGCAGAACAAAATGGGCGTATTTCATTTAATGATTTAGACTATATTCTAAATGAAGAAAGAAAAAAGATAGGCAAAGACTACCATCCTTTTGCAACCAAAGAATTCAAATATGAGCTTGCAGAGGAAAGAAGTTTTATTGTGAAGGTTCTTACTGAGTATAAGCTTGCTTTTGATTTAACAAAGGATGAATTTATTGTCCCTTCCCTATTACCTGCTAATCCTAAAGAAGAGAAACTGTTGGAAAAATTTGATAATGAAGAAACATTGGATTTTGTCTATGAATATGACAGTTTACCTAAATATATAATCTCTCAATTACTCGTGGAATTTTATAATTTTTTTAATAGCCCTGATAAACGTGGTGAATTGAAAAAATATTGGAGAGCTGGCGGTATAATAGAAAAAGAAAAAACAGAAGCCCTGATCAAAGCAGCTAATGAAAGAATTACTATAAAAATATTAGACAAAGGAACATTTAAAACAAGAGATTTAATGATTAACATAAGGGCTATTATTGAAAAGGTTAATAAAGATCTGCCTCGTCCACCAAAGAAGTTGGTGCCTATACCTGAATTGGAAGAAAATCATCCTGATAAATACCAGAATTATGATGATTTGTTAATACGTCTACAAAATAATGAAACACATATATCAATTACAAACCCTTATTCTCAACCTAAATATCAAAAATTTGATATTAAAGACCTGCTGGAGGGTATTCCTTCAGCAAGCGAAATTGAAAAAACACAAAAAGAGATTTTTGAAGCAACTAAGGAAATAAAAAAAGATATAAGGTTAATAAAAAAAGACACAGAAATGCTAAAAAGGTTAGATACTCATCTTGAGTATTTACTGTCCATATCCAACAAGCAGCTCACAAAAGAAAAATTAACCTCTGCTATTCAGGAAATTTCTGACAGGCAAAAAGAAGAAATATCAGAAGAAATGTTTAAAATAATTTCCTCAGCTTTTGAATCACACGAGGATAAGCTTGATGCCAAACTAAAAGAAATCTACAATGACCTGAAAAAAACCGATAATGTTGATGTTAAACTTAAGCTTTCTATACCTCTGTTAAATTTAATTGGTGTAAATATTGAAACCGCGTTTGATATAAAAAAATGGGCTAAAAAGATGTATAAAAAATATGAATTACAGATATTTAAATTGTTTGAACATGTATAAATAACGACCACACAACAA
>JALVRC010000095.1 GCA_027025255.1 Caldifarciminota bacterium | reverse complement strand
TCTTCTAACTCGATGAAGCCATATCCTTTTTTATTATCAAACCATCTTACTTTACCTCTTGCCATCTAAATCCTCCTTAAATTTATTAATATGTTTATTATACACAGTTTTGATAGATTGTCAAGAGAAAAAAAGTTATATAAACAAAAAGGAGCGGTGGGGGAACCGCTCCGATCTTTTGAGAAAGAAACAGGGGGGAGTCCCTTTCTCTTATGTGGGGACCTATGTTTATATTTGTTGACTAAATAATAGCAATTTTATTCCATTTGCAATCTTTTTTTGTTTTAATCAACAAACAAAGGGTTTTTAAATTATAGACTGTGTTAAAATATAATTTGTGCTAAAATAGCACACACATCATTTATTTATTTCTATTGGTTTTTTATTTCAAGGTATGGTTCCGGGTTTACTGGAACACCATTAATTTGTACTTCATAATGTAAATGCGGACCTGTTGTATTACCTGTAGAACCTACATATCCAATAACATCACCTTTACTAATTCTATCCCCTATGGAAACATGATATTTTAAAAGATGTGCATAAAGAGTAGCAAATCCTTTACCGTGATCAATCTTAATTACATTTCCGTATCCGCCTGCATAGCCTTTAAATACAACAACACCATCACCTGTTGAGAAGACTGGTGTTCCTAAAGGTGCACCAATATCTATACCTGTATGGAAATGTCCTTTACGAGGGCCAAAAGGAGATGTAATTGGTCCTATACAGGGCCAACCATATGGTCTTCCTTCTATAATAGAAAGTTTCCTTTCAAATTTTTCTCTGAGTGGTTTTAAGCCATGTCTAAAGCCTTTTATTTCATTTGCTAATTTACGAGCTCTTTGTACTATACCTTCAGTGCTATAATCAGTAATAATTCTTTTTTCGAACATTTTTCTATAAACACTGGTATCCATGTCAACCCCTCCAATCCCTACAGGACCGTTAAGTCTTTTTGCCTGGGTTTCAGGAACTTTCATATTTGCTAATATTTTCAATTCGTTTATGAAGTGTTTAAGCCCTTCTAATTCAGAAGTTGCAATATTCAATTTATTAAATAATCTTTCTCTTTCCTTAGCAACAAATTTCTGTAAACTATCCATTTTCTTTACAACTTCTTCTTTTTCCAGTATTAATCTATTATTTTCCTTTTTAAGTATATCATTTTCTTCCAGAATAGGTCCTGCAACTCGCCTAAGGAAGAAAAGTTCTTTTCCCCAGAATACTGTTCTAAGTCCTACCCCTACTACAAAAATTATAGTTGTGTAAAATAGAACATTTAACCATACGGCAGATAATACCAGGGTTTTTCTTTTATTAGTTCCTGTTGAAATAAAAGCAAAGTTATAACTATTTTTAAAAGGGACAAAGATTTTTCTAAGGATTTTTTTAAGTTTTGTAATTTTTTTTATCTTCACCTCCTAAATTCCCAATTGGCATTAAAAAAGTCTTTTTTTAGTATTTTGAAATTTTTGTCTAATACCATAAAATCAAAAGAAAGTTCATTCTTATGTTGTAAAAAAAGAGAAAAAACCT
>JALVRC010000094.1 GCA_027025255.1 Caldifarciminota bacterium | reverse complement strand
TTTTGCCCTGTTAGGGTTTGAGTTTTTTTAGGTGTTGCTAATGTTAATAGTTGGCAGCGAGTTTTTATTGTGGGCAGTATAATTTCATGTTGTTGACATTTCCTCAAAACTATGTAGAATAATCGTATGAGAAATGTAAGTTATCTTTTAAAAGTTTTTCTTGAACCACAGAAGGTTATGAAGAAAAGACCCTTATTTTGGTATCCTTTTATAGGCGGAGTATTGGTGGGGTTGATATCAACACTTTTAATCATTCATGTAACATGGCAATATTATTTAACAATGCTTCATAGTCTTGGTGCTCAAAAGGTAGATGAGAAAACTTTGCTTTTAACTACAGCTGCGGGGTACATTATTCAATACCCTGTACTTTTACTTATGGAAGCTCTTATTTACAGGCTTATTTTTACAATACTAAAAAGGGATACTTTTTATAAATCAGTATTTACAGCTGTATCTTTTGGTTCATGGGTTGCAGGTATTGGAATCTTCATAAAGTTTATCTTTATTTTAACTACCGGGAATCCTCATGCTTCTACATCAATGGCTGCTTTTTTCCCTTATTCTCATTCTATTTTGTATAAATTTCTTTCTTATGTTGATGTGTTTCTGTTTTTGAGAATTTATATTGTGGGGGAAATGCTTTCAGCCCTTGACAGCCTTGACAGAAAAACCGTCTATGCTGTTATAATAAGTGTTTCCTGTGTATTTTTAGGATTTGCTTTAATATTAAGGTAGTTTTTATTTGTTGTTTAGATTGTTGACTGTCCCCTTTTTTCGTGTATAATATATATGTGGATAAAAAACGTGACTATCAAGAATATGAGAAATTTTAAGATGAGACATGTTCAATTCTCGAAAGGCTTAAACCTGGTACACGGAAGAAATGGAAAGGGTAAAACTACGATTATCGAAGGTATTTATCTTTGTTTAAAAACAAAATCCTTCAGGACCATTGATGAGAATAATATTTTAAAAAAGGGAGAGAGTTTTTTTAGCATTGATCTTACTTATGTAGAGAATAATGAAGAAAATAATATTATATTTTCTTATTTCAATGATCAAAAGATTATTACTGAGAATGAAAAAAATGTGAAGAATTTTGCAAGATTTAGAAATAGATGGAATATTGAGCTCTTTTTGCCTGAGGATATAAATATTATAAGCGGACCTCCAATTGTAAGAAGAAGGTTCCTTGATGAATTTATAAAGGAGGTAGAGCCTGCATATCCTTTTTTGATTTCTGAATACGAGAGATCTTTAAAAGCAAGAAATAAACTGTTAAAAAGAGGAGACAAGTCAAGTCTGTATGTATGGGACAGGCTGCTTGCAAAATATGCAGAAAGTATTGTTAAAAAAAGGATGAGTTATATTAATGTTTTAAATAACCGTATAAAAGAATTATCTCCGTATAGACTTGATGTGAGTATAGATATAGATACTGTTTTTAGAAGTAGGGAAGCTTTTTTAAAGATGCTTAATGATAGACAGAGCCTTGATTTAAAATATGGTTATACTTCAGCTGGAATTCATAGAGATAATATATTTTTTAAATTAA
>JALVRC010000093.1 GCA_027025255.1 Caldifarciminota bacterium | reverse complement strand
TTTATAAATATAGAGAGCTGCCATGAAGCAGCTCCCTCCTTTTATATTTGTTAATAGAATATTAATATCTTTTTTATCTAAATTATCTATTAGCTCTTTTTTTATTTGTTCCAAGGATTTATTCTCATTGGAGATGAAGGTGATGTCATACTTTCCTGCTATGATTTCTGTTGTGTCTATTAAGGCCTTTCCGAGCATGTTGTGTGTTAAAAGAAAAAGTTTCATTCTATGTCGTCTTTGTTTAGAAGAAAATCTCCTGGCCTACGTTTATCTTTCATGGCTTTTTTTAGTACTTCATCGTATATTTTTGCAGCATGAATTCCTTTTATTTTTAATAGATGATTTAAAGCAACAACTTCACATATTAATGCAATGTTTCTTCCTGCCAGTACAGGAACAGTAATAACTGGTATTTCAATCCCCATAAGTGTTGTCTTAGCCTCTTCAAGCCCAATCCTATCATAGTTTTTTAACTCGTTCCAGCTTATGAGATTTATTTGAATCTCAATCTTTTTTTTCATTCTTGTGGACCTAATCCCAAACATCTTAAAAATATCGAGAAGTCCAAGCCCTCTTATTTCAATATAATGATTTAATTCCTTTGGAAGTTGAGGCGGAGTTCCTATAAGTAATCCGCTACTTCTTTTAATGATTCTTACAGTATCATCTGATATAAGTCTGTGACCACGTTCAATTAAATCAAGAGCAGTTTCGCTCTTTCCTATACCTGATTTGCCTGTGATAAACAATCCTACTCCATATACATCCACAAGAGTGCCGTGTAATGAAAGTTCTTCTGCAAGAACAAGGTCAAGATAATCAGTTAGTAAGTGTATGAAAGGAGTAGTAGAGAGAGATGTCCTGAGAATGGGTATTTTATATTTTAATGACAACTCTAACATTTCATCATAGGCTTTCTGGGATTCACTTATTATTATTGCAGGAGGATGGAATTTATACACATTTGTAAGAGCAATAGTTCTTGAAGCACTATCAAATTCTTTAAGAAAGCTCATCTCCGTTTTCCCAAATATCTGTATACGTTTGTTTAAAAAGAATTTTGTAAAACCAGCAAGGGATAATCCCGGTCTGTGTACGTCAAGAGAAGTGATTATTGTATCTTTTAAGAAATCTTCTCCTACTACTATTTCAAGCTTAAAGTCTTCTTTTTTTTCTTCGTAAAGGGTTTTTAATAATATTGATTTCTTTACGGTTTTTTGTTCCATTACAATTTTTTATCTGTTAATTTATCCTCATATTTTTGCATTTGATGCATTAATTTATTTATGACATCCTGTACTGATACTTTAAGCTCTTTGTTTTTTGTTTTTGCAACAAAGTTTTCTCTTTTGAGCCTTACAATCCCTTCAACAATGAATTGTTCAGCATCTCGGGTTAAAATAATTTCACTATCAAGGATATGTTTTTTAAATTTCTCAAGTTTTTTGTATTTCTTATCAATAAGTTTTTTCATTTCGTCATTCAAGGTAAAGTGTCTTGCTGTTATTCTTACCATAGTTTCCTCCTTTATTTTATAGTTTTTATTACAAGTTTTCTTTCAATAGGTCTTTTACATATGTTTACGCTTTTTAATAAAATTTGTTCTGCAGCATTTAATGCTTCAATATTTTCTGCATATATCCTTGCGAATGGTTCTTTTTTATTTATAATTTGTCCTGGAGAGGTAAAAAACTCAATCCCAGTAGAGGTAATAATATTATCCTCTTTTTTCTTTCTTCCTCCTCCAAGACTTATTAAGGCTATGCCTATACTGTATGTATCACATCCGCACCAAAATCCATCCTTATTCAGGAATATATCTTTTTTTATAGCTACCTGAGAAAAATTATTCGGTTTATCTACAATAGAAGGATCTCCTCCCTGTGCTTTAATTATACTTTTTAACTTATTTATTGCCTTTCCTGAAGAGATGCTTTCCTCTATTAAACTGTCAATATTTTGTGTTTTCACACCTGCCATTTCCAGCATTTCAAAAACTATTTTATTTACCACCTTGCTTAGTTCGATGTGTTTATTGCCTTGAAGATATTCTATAGCTTCTTTTACTTCCAATGCATTCCCAACAGTCCTCCCCAGAGGAAAATTCATATCTGTAAGAACTGCCCTTACATTTAAATTGTGTGATTTACCAATATCAATCATTGTTTCTGCCAGTATAGAAGCACGCTTTTCATCTTTCATAAATGCACCATTGCCCACTTTGACATCAAGTACAAGACCATTAATTCCCTCTGCAATTTTCTTACTCATGATTGAGGCTGCTATTAAAGGAATACTTTCTACTGTTCCTGAGGCATCTCTAATAGCGTATGTTAATTTATCAAGTGGGACAAAATCCTTTGTCTGAGCCCCAAAAACACCTTTTTCTTTTGCTAATATGTTTAAAAATTCATACTCTTTGAGCTGAGTTTTAAAGCCCGGGATAGATGAAAGTTTATCTAATGTGCCTCCTGTGTGTCCCAGACCTCTACCAGATACCATTGGAATGTAAATATCAAGCGAGGCAATGATAGGAAGAACTATTAATGAAACCTTATCTCCAACTCCTCCAGTAGAGTGCTTATCAATCTTATATCCCTTCAGGTTAGAAAGATCAAATGTTTTTCCTGATTTAATGATTGTTGTTGTATAGTTAGCAAGTTCTTCTGCATCAAGGCCATTAAAATAAACAGCCATAAGAAGTGCAGAAACCTGATAATCTTTAATATTTCCTTTTAAAAATTCTTTAAAGAAGTCTTCTATCTCTGTTTTATTTAATTTAAAACTGTTTCGTTTCTTTTTAATTATTTCAACAGGTAGTATGTTCATAGGCTATCATTTTTAAAAGGTTTTATGAAAATAAAAGGCGAAACTTGAGGCAGGGTCTCTCCGTTTATATATACAACGATTGCTTCAGCTATTTTCTTTCCTAATAAGAACTCGTCAAGTGAAGGATTTTGGGTTGCGTAGGAGGAAAATAAGGCTAATATATTTTTTTTCTTATTTATTACTTTTAAAAGACTATCAACAGGTGTTTTTTCATTATTTAACACTCTTATGTCGCCTATAATAATTGCTTCTGTGCTTTTTTTAAGAAAGGTATATAGGTCAATTGTGTTTTTAAATGTAATGAATTCTTTTATAGCTACTCCAGATTGTGGGGCATAGAAATCTTTTATCTTTTTGTTTAGTGCAGAGGATATAGAACTTTTATCCGATACAACCACGACAGAATCGGTGCTTACACCTCTTTTCTTTAAAAGGGTAACATTTTCTTTAAAGGGCAGGTATGTAATGGGAGTATAAAGAACATTGGATGATGTTGTTTGTGGTGAAGTGAAAACATAGGTAAGAATGAAAAGCTTGATGTTGCCTTCTAACCATTTTATGTAAGATAGCCGTTCCCTACCGAATACCACAACAACCTCTGGCCTTTGGCTTTTTATTTTTTTGAGTATTTCTGTTGAGTCAATGTCTTCTACAAAAATCAATTTTATATTTTTATTAAGAATTCCAGCTTTATTTAAAGTCTTATAAATACCGTTATTAAAATCTTTATAAAGACGTTTATCTGTAGTTGGTTCAACTACAACTACGGATTTTACTATATTGCTGTAGGTTGTGTAATCCTTGATTGGATCACTCCAGACAAGGATAAGAACCGCTGCAACAAAAATTATGTATGCTATTGATATTTTCATAATTTAAAATAAAATTTTGTATCTATATAAAAATCTATATAGCTTTTTTTTGAAATTATTGAATCTTTGACTGTTATGTTTTCAAAATTGTTATCAACTTGTAAAGATAGCTTGACGTAAGGAAGGATAAAAGATATTCCACTTCCTCCAGTAATGATTACGCGATTTATTATACTATCTGTAGCAAGATTGTTATTCCTCAGGGGATATGTATTGGAGGAGTAGTAATTTGAAAAGAGATTAATTTTTATAAAAGTTACAATCTGGCGTTCCAGACTTAGTTTTATGAGATTCATGTTGTATTTTTCCGGGATAGAGAAATCTTTATAAGGTTTGTATAGAGATGTATAGAACCACGAGAGATTAACTCTATTTAGTGAATCAAAGGTAGAGATACTTGTGAATGGTGACAGTCTGTTTATTGATCTCATCGTTTTATCTCCTATGTCCTCATTGTATCTTAAGATTAATCCAGGTGAAAAATCGGCGTTTTTATTGTTAAATGATATTATTATTCTTTCATCAAATGAAGTGTTATTAAAATTTAAAAAGGATGTTAGAAAGGAAAGTTTAAAATTTTGGTATGAGAGGTTAAAATATACTCCATCATTATAGTAGATTGTATAGGAAGATTCAAGAAAGGGGTAATTGGCATAGTTGTTTTGCAGCCTATGTAAATAGGAAATATTTTCTTCTATACGTCCTAAACATATCTCCATATTTTTTTTAGCAAAAGCAAGATTTGCATCTACAATAGATAATTTAATTTTTAGAGGTTTGCTCAGGCTGTCTTGAACATGTAAGGCAATAGAGCTTTTGAAAAAGCTTTTATGAAAATTAATTGCCATATAACCTGATGAAAGAAAGGCCTTCCCAGCTCCAAGGTATAGAAAGGTTTTTAAGACAAATAATTCCATATTTTTTTATCTATTTTGTTTATATTTATATATTTTATTCCCTTTTTTAATGATATTATAAACCTGTCCAGAATGGATCTGGTAATAAAGAACCATGTTGTTGTTGGGAAATTATTGTACAGTTTACTGAATTGTCGCAAGTCATGTTTACTGATATTTAAAAGAACGATTGATACGTTTCTTGTGTTTAATGTGTGAATTAAGTCATCTATATTATTGCTTTCAATAATATTAACCGGATTATTGTACAGTGAAGATTTTATTTTTAAATTCAAGTAGTTATCTGTATTGTAGATTACAATGTTTTTATAGGGAAGAGAATGGAATGCAATTACATTTTTCTTATAAAGGCTTTTTAATACCTTTATTTGTTCTTTGCCTAATTTTTCTTGAATCTCCTTTACTGAACTGGTTCCGTCTAATTTTTTCATAAGATATAGTTCTTCGTGAGAAAGGAGCGTGTTGATTTTATTGATAGTGGGAGAAGGGTAGTCATTTTCATTAAGTATAATACTTTCTAAATCTTTTGCTAATTCGCATATCGGGTCAACAGATATTAGCTCAGAAATATCAGGGGCGTAAGATGTATCAAAATCGTACGGAAGTTTATTTATATTTACGTGTAGGAGAACATTAAGGCATATAAGTTGTTTTAAGGCATTTATCCCCTTCTGGAAAGGAGACAATCCATGAATGAATTTACCGTTTTTTACAAATATTTCAAAAACAAGCTTATCACCTCCTGTTTTAAAGAGGAAATGTCCTGTAAGATGTCTTTTAGATATTTCTTTAAGCATGTTTAAAAGTTCAATCTTATCTATGAAGGTTCTATTTTTTATTTTTCTTTTTTCCTTTGCAATTTCTATTGCATCACACAATTCATCCATAGAGAAAGGCTTTTCTAAGAATATATCTATGCCGTGTTTTTTACATTCCTTTGATGTATTAATTTCAGGATATGCTGTAATTAGTATACTGAAGATATCAGGATGTATTTTTTTAGCACTCTCTATTATATCTATTCCATTCATATTGTCTACTTTCATATCGCTTATAATTCCATTTATTTCTTTGTTTTTAAGGATATTTAGCGCCTGAACAGAGGAAGTTGCCTCAAAGATTGTATACCCATTAACTCTTAAGTATTTTGTGTAAATATCTAAAAGATATTTCTCATCATCCACAATCAAAAGTTCGTTTTGCATCTATTAATTACATATATCTATATATAATTAAAAATGTTTTTACAAACGAGAAAAAAATATGAATATAGAGCATAAGTATCTAATTCTTTTGTATATTAATTTGTTAGAGGAAGAGCGGGAAGAGGTTATTCTTTCTCTTATGGATAGAATCGCTGATGAGATTACCTTTAATAAAGGATACTACATATCTGCATACGGTGGAGAGGTGATTCTTGAATTCGGTTATCCAGTAAGCCATGATGACGATTTTATACGCGCTGTAAATGCAGGATTGAGCATACATGCCGATTTCCCATCTACCAGAATGTTTATTGACGAAGGTTATTTAACGGTTTATAATCTTAAACTATATCGCTATTTCACTGGCGAGCCAATAGACAGGATAAGAGCATATTCAGACGAGGTTAAAGACAGTGGGGTTTATTTAAAGTCATCATTTAGAAAGATTTTAAAATACAGATACCATTATGAAAAAAAGGGAAAATTTATAAAGATTATATCAAGAGTGGGTAAATATAGACGTAAACAAACAGAGTTTTTTATCGGAAGAGAGCGTGAATTGATTAAAATAAAGGGGCGACTTAAGAGATTTAAATTTTTAAATATTTATGGTGAAGCAGGAATTGGTAAAACAAGATTAGTAGAGGAATTTATAATACGAGAGGAAAGCAAAGGGAAAAAGTATCTGTGGGTAAATGGAGATAGAGGAACTTCATATAATTTCTTATACACAGTGCTTAAGAATTTATGGGATATTTCTGAGAATATGGATAGACAGTTGTTGAGAAAAAGACTTGAGATGTTGTTTGGTGTATATTCAGAGGAAATCCTTTCTCTTTACAGTGATTCCAGTGTTAATGCAGATAAAAATGTAGTTTATATTGCTCTTATGAATCTATTAAAAAAAACAGACATAGATTATATAATCATTGATATGTGGGATCTTCTTGACAGGAATTCTATGGATTTTATTGAAGCTGTAAGAAATAATATTAACAATATAAATAAGTTTTTTATCTTGATTGCCCAGAAACCTTTTGGAGGTGTTGAAAATATAATACTTAATCCATTAAATGCCAATGACTCAGGGGCTTTAATAAGATATTTCCTTGGAAATGATGTTTCAAGTGATGTTATTCAAGAAATTATTTTTCATGCAGATGGGAATCCTTTATTTATTGAAGAGTTATGTTATGAATACAGAGAGAACGGAAAAATAATTCCTTCTTCTAAGTTATATTCTGTTATTAATTCAAGACTGGACAGATTAAATGACAGAGAAAAAGAATTTTTACGTTATTTGTCTCTTATGAAAGAAACATCTATTTACCTTGTTAAGAATGTTTTTAATGTCGACAGTATAGATGCTATTATTGATAATCTTTTGAGAAAAGATTTAATTGATATTGATGAGGCAACAAAAGAAATGTATTTTAAACATCCTTTAATAAAAGAAGTTGTTTACGAATCACTCTCAGAAATAGCAAGAAAACGAATAAATCTTAGAATTGCAGAAGTTATGGAGCAGGATTACCGTTATCATGCCCCACGTTTTTATTCTATTATCGGAGATTATTTTTGGGCAGGAGAAAACTATTCAAAGGGCATGAAGTATTTAAGGCTTGCAATAGACCATAAGATAAAGATTAACGATTATATAGGGGCTATTCTGTATATAGACAGATTATTTACATATTCAGGGAAAAGAGCTTTTATTCTTAAGCAACTTACGTATTTTTCCTTAAAGAAGATAGAGCTGCTTTTAAGGATTGAGAAATTTGAAGAAGCAGGAAAATTGTTTGAGCGTATTGAGGTAAGAGATGTTGATGTTGCCTGGTACAATCTTTTGAAGGGTAAGTATCTTCTTTCAAACAATAGAATAGAGGAGGCTTTTCATTATCTCTCACGGAGTTATAAGCTTATAAAAACTCTGCCTAAGCCAGTATTAGCTGCAGAGTTGTTACTATTTATTGGTTTGTACTATGAGAAAAAGAACGAACAGGATAAGGCTTTAAAATATTTGCGATTATCCGGTAATATGTTTAAAGAGGCGGCAAATATAGAGGGCATCATAACATCTATGTATAATATTGCTCTTATTTATATGAAACAAAATGCCTTTGATAAGGCAGTGGACATTTGCAGACTCTCCCTTGATATTACTGTAAAGAATAAAAATACAGTAGCCTTTTTAAGTATCTATCTTCTTTTAGGTGAAATTTATTTAAAACAGAAAAGATACTTTCTTTCCATTGAAAATTTAAATAAGGCCTTCAGGATAGTTGAGAAACTTTCTGTTCCTCATTATCAAATAC
The DNA here is from genome assembly GCA_027025255.1 of Caldifarciminota bacterium. GTDB lineage: Bacteria > Hydrothermota > Tepidihabitantia > B3-TA06 > JALVRC01 > JALVRC01. Next base: position 6,702 of record JALVRC010000093.1, on the reverse strand, counting down.
GCATAGTTTTTGCTCTTGCAAAGCTTTTGTATGCAAAAAAATGGTACAGGAATGCGTATAAGTTACTATCAATTATTGAGAATCTTAGTGTTAAAGAGAGGAAACTTATTGAGGTTTTGTTTATGAAAGCCTATATAGAATTGTATGCTAAAGATGCCATTAAGGGGTTGAACAGCTTGAAGAAAGCACTTCAATTGGCATTAAAAACAAATGATGAAGAGTATATTAGCATTACTAAGTCAAAGATTAAAAAAATTTTAAAGGAGGTTAGATGAAGCAAACCTTAACATTAGAATCCACTGTTGAAGAGGCTGTTGTTAGATATCCTCAGACTGTAAAGATATTTTTAAAGCATGGTATTCCCTGTATGGTATGTGGTGAGCCTTTATGGGGCACTATAGGAGAAAACGCTCAGAAGTATAATGTTAAAGATACGGAGCAATTACTTAAAGAATTAAATGATGCAGCTCGTGAAAGTGCGCTTTTTGTAAATAAAAATGAATAGGGTTATAAATGTTCTTTTAGAGGATGAGGTCAGGAAGGCCTATCTTGATTATGCAATGAGTGTTATTGTTGGAAGGGCAATCCCTGATATAAGAGACGGATTAAAACCTGTCCAAAGAAGAATACTTTTTTCAATGCATGAATTAGGTCTTGGTCCGGATAAACCTTTTAAAAAAACCGCAACCGTCGTTGGAGATGTGCTTGGTAAATATCATCCACACGGGGATCAGGCAATTTATGACGCACTTGTGCGAATGGCACAGGATTTTTCTTTAAGGTATACGTTAATAAGAGGGCAGGGTAATTTTGGCTCAATTGATGGGGATCCTGCTGCTGCATACAGATACACTGAGGCAAAGCTTGCAAAGATTACTGATTACCTTCTTAAGGATATTGATAAAGATACAGTTAATATGGTACCTAACTTTGATGATACAAGAAAACAACCCGAGGTACTTCCGGCAAGCTTTCCAAATATTCTTATTAATGGCTCTTCCGGCATTGCAGTGGGTATGGCTACTAATATTCCTCCTCATAATATATCAGAGGTAATAGATGCATTAATATATATGATTGATAACGAAGATGCTGATATTGATGGGATTTTAAGATTTATTAAGGGCCCGGATTTCCCGACAGGAGGTGAGATACTTGGTATAAATGCGATAAAAGATGCTTATAAAAAGGGTACGGGCAAGATTACCTTAAGAGGAAGTGCCAGGATAGAGGAGCATAAGGGTAGAGATCGAATTATTATTTATGAGATACCTTACCAATTGAATAAGACTCAGCTTATCAAGGATATTGTAGCACTTGTCAAAGATAAAAGGATAAAAGATATCTCAGATGTTAGGGATGAGAGTGGAAGGGAAGGTATAAGGATTATAATTGACCTTAAAAGAGGAGCTCAGACAAACGTGGTTTTGAAAAAGCTTTTTAAACACACTCCTTTGCAGACAACATATAGTATTAGACTTCTTGCCATTGTCGGGTTTGAACCTAAGTATCTTTCAATAAAGGAAATGCTTGAGGCATTTCTAAACTTCAGGATAGAGGTAATAACAAAAAGAACGGAATTCTTACTTAAAAAGGCACAGGCAAGGATGCATATTCTTGAAGGTCTTCTTCTTTCTCTTAAGCATATTGATGATGTGATAAAAATAATAAGGGGTTCATCCTCAACTGTGATAGCTCAAAAATCTCTATCAGAAAAGTATGGATTCAGCAATAAACAAACAGAGGCTATCCTTGCAATGAAGCTTCAGCGACTTGTCGTTCTTGAAAAGAAGAAACTAAAGGATGAGTTTGATGAACTTAGAAAGGAGATAGACAAACTTAAAGGCATTTTGAATGATAGAAGAAAGTTATTGGATGTAATAAAAGATGAGCTTAAAGAAATAAATAAGAGATTTGCTGACAAACGTAGAACAATTATTACACCTTCTCAAGCTCAGGACTTTTCTATGGAAGATTTGATAAAGGAAGAAGAGGTTGTTATTATAACTACTGAGAAAAATTACATAAAACGGATACCAGTTAGCGTTTATAGGAATCAATTAAGAGGAGGGCGAGGTCGTTCAAGTTTCAATCTTACTAAGGAAGATTATGTAAGATTTATAAATACTGTATCAACACATGATAGGCTTTTGTTCTTTACAGATAAAGGAAGATTATATGGGCTTAAGGCTTATGATATTCCTGATACTGGTATTGCCAATGCAGGTAAACCAATCGTACAGTTTATTGAATTAAAGGAAAACGAAAAGATTACAGCGGTTATTCCTCTATCTATGTCTGAGCAGGGCTATATTTTGATGGTAACTGATAAAGGTAAGATTAAGAAACTCTCCACAGATGGATTTGCAAAGATTAGAAGAACAGGTATAAATATAATGCATCTTAAAGAAGAAAGAATTATATATACGGAGTTTATTAAAAAGGATGATGATATAGTTGTTATTGCTTCAGACGGGAAGGGTATAAGATTTAATACCGCTCTTGTACGTTCAACAGGTAGACAGGCCGGAGGTGTAAGAGCTTTGAGACTTTCGGATAATCATGTTGTATCAGCAGTATGTCTTGATGATAATGAGGAAATGTTAATTGCTACCAGGAATGGATATGCAAAGAGGTTAAAAATGGAAGAGATACGAAGCTTTACCAATAGAGGAGGTAAAGGATTAAGGCTAATTAACATTGATGAAAAGAGTGGAAATGCAGTGGATATGGCAGGGATTAAAAAAGGAGATGAGCTCTTTATTATAACCAATAAAGGTACAAGTATAAGGATTGATACAGGTGACATATCACTTCTGGGTAGATACGCAAGAGGAGTAAAGGCTATTAATCTCAGAGCGGATGAAGAGGTAGTAAGTATTACTCGTTTGAGGAGAACAGATGAGGAAGGATTGGCATAGATATTTTATGAGAATTGCTCTTCTTGTTTCTGAAAGAGCTACTTGTATTCGGCGTCAGGTTGGTGCTGTGCTTGTGAAAGACAAAAGAATCTTATCTACAGGATATAATGGACCCCCAAAAGGGCTTGCTCACTGTAGTGTAGTCGGATGTTTAAGGGATAAGCTTGGTGTTCCTTCAGGAGAGAGACAGGAAATATGTAGAGGGATTCACGCAGAGCAAAATGCAATAGTTCAAGCTGCTTACTTCGGGGTATCAATAAATGGCGGAGTTATTTATGTTACTCATCAACCCTGTATTACCTGTTCTAAACTGATAATTAATGCTGGGCTTAAGGCTGTTTACTATCTTAATCCCTATCCTGACCCTTTAGGAGAGCAGATACTTAGTGAGGCCAGTGTTCCTTTAATAAAAATAGACATTGATAATGAAGACACGTATTATTTCAGGTAACTATAGAGGAAGAAATATATATTTCCCTGATGGAATTTTTTTTAGGCCATCTCTACAGAGGGTTAAGAAATCAATATTTGATATACTAAAGCCTCATGTTAAGAATAGCCTTTTTCTTGACCTTTTTGCCTGTTCAGGAAATGTAGGCATAGAAGCTTTATCTCGTGAGGCTAAAAAGGTTTTGTTCGTGGAGCATTCTCAAAGGGCGATAAGAATGTTAAAGAAAAATCTCTCCATGCTTAATATTTCAAGAGAAGATTATGAAATAAGGAATAGAGATGTGTATTCTTTTATTTCTACATTTACTCAAAGGCCTGATATAATATTTCTTGATCCGCCGTATACATATAAGAAAACAGGAATAATCATAAAAAAATCTTTGGCACTTAATCCACAAATTCTTATTGCAGAAGTGCCTTTTGGCTTTGATGCGGAAGATATTGATGGATGGGTTAAAGAAGAGAGGAGATATGGACAAACAAAGATTTACATCTTCAAAAGCAAAAGCAATATATCCGGGGACATTTGATCCTTTTACATTTGGTCACCTTGATATTTTAAAAAGAGCGCTTAAGGTTTTTGGAAACGTAGTTATTGCCATAGCCAAGAGAGAGGAAAAACATGTTATGTTTAGCCAGAAAGAACGTTTTGAGCTTGTCTTAAGGTCTATAAAAGAGGAGAACCTTACAAATGTAGAGGTTGTAATGTTTGAAGGTCTTCTAATTAAATTTATGGAAAAGCTTGGGATTAGAGTGATTGTTCGCGGTCTCAGGGCAATATCAGATTTTGATTACGAGTTTCAGATGGCTTTAACAAATAGGAGACTGGACAGGAGGGTTGAGAGTATTTTTTTCTTACCAGCAGAAAAACATACCTTTGTATCTTCGTCTCTTGTGAAAGAGATTGCAAAAAATCACGGTGATGTAACGGATTTTGTTCCGTCTCCAGTGAAGAAAGCTCTTATAGATAGAATAAATGCGCTTCATAGATGAGGCTGTAATAACAGTAATTGCTGGTAATGGTGGAAATGGTTGTATATCGTTTCGAAGAGAGAAGTTTGTTCCAAAAGGAGGCCCGGACGGAGGAGACGGAGGAAACGGAGGCAGTGTATATCTACAAGGAAACAGGCATCTTTATTCTCTTTACGATTTATCATATCATAAAACCTACAAAGCAGGAAGAGGAAGACATGGTTCTGGAAAGAACAGGCACGGCAGGAGAGGTGAAGATAGAATTATTGAGGTTCCTGTAGGGGTGGATATATTTTCTTATGAAAGCAAGAAATTGATAGGAAGTATTTTAAAACACAAAGAAAGGCTACTTGTTGCAAAAGGAGGGAAGGGAGGCAGGGGGAATGCAAGGTTTGTATCTTCTGTAAGGCAGGTTCCCCGTTTTGCCGAAGACGGCCAGGAAGGAGAAAGAAGAAAGATTAAGGTAGTTCTTAAATTGCTTTCTGATGTTGTTATTGTTGGTTTTCCCAATGCTGGGAAATCAACCCTTCTTTCAAAGCTTACCAACTCAATACCGCGTATTGCAGATTATCCTTTCACAACCCTTAATCCTAATCTCGGGGTTCTTGTGTTTGATGATAAAAGAATTGTTCTATCCGATATTCCAGGTATAATTGAGCATGCACATAAAGGTAAAGGTCTTGGGTTAAGGTTTTTAAGACATATAGAAAGAGCCAGGAAACTCATCTTTCTTTTAGCGGCTGATGATAATCCAGAGAAGAATTTTGAAATACTCAAAAATGAGATTGCATTATACAATAGAGAAATCCTTAACAAGGAGTATTTAATTGTGCTCAATAAAATGGACATTGTTAAGACTGTTTCTTTCCCCTTACCTCATTTGGAAATTTCTGCAATTACAGGTTATGGTTTGAATAAGCTTATAAAAAGAATATCAGAATGGATTTAGTAATGGTTATTATATACCTATGAATATAGAAGATAGAATAAGGTTTCACATGGTTGCCGGGCTAAGAGAAGATAGGCTAAGGGAATACCTAAATAGCTACGACACCTTTGATGAATTTGAAGAAAAAGAAGGAGTACATATAGATACTGATACCTTTAAAAGCTATCTTACTTATCTTAAACAGAATAATATAAATATTATTTCATTAGAGGACGAGGCCTATCCTGAGAAGTTAAAGGAACTGTATCTCCCGCCTCCTCTGCTCTATACACGAGGAGCGCTTAAGCATATTTCAAGTACGCCGGCAGTTGCCATTGTAGGTACAAGAAAATCAACGTTGTACGGGAACCAGGTAGCAGATTGGTTTGCAAAAGAACTCTCCAATGCAGGGTTTTTAATTGTTTCAGGCCTTGCAAAAGGTATTGATGCCCATGCACACAGAGCTTCGTTATCAAATGGTACAGTTGCAGTTTTAGGTAATGGTATTGATATATTCTATCCTGCATTGAATAGAACACTTGAGAAAAGCATTATTGAGAAAGGGCTTGTGATAACAGAATTCCTTTTCGGTACTCCCCCTTTACCTCAAAATTTCCTTAAACGTAATAGGATTATTGCAGGTCTTGCTCAAGCTGTTATTGTAATTGAGGCAGGCGAGAAAAGCGGGGCTTTAAATACTGTAAAATGGGCAGTTGAATATGGAAGGGAGGTTTTTGTTGTACCAGGTCCTGTTAATTCTCCTGTAAGTAAGGGGACAAATAACCTTATTAAGGAGGGGTTTAATATTGTTACTGAGCCTGAAGAGATTATTGAAGCACTTGGCATTGGAAAGGTGGAGAGGAAAAAAGAAGAGATAGAGCTTACACCACTGGAGGAGAAAGTATATGAAAAGATAGGCATTCAACCCATACATATTGATGATATTGTTGCTCTTCTGGAAATGGACGTTAAGAGTGTATTTAATACGCTTTTAAGCTTGGAGTTAAAGGGGGTTATAGAAGACATCGGAGGCAAGAAGTATACAAAGAAGTTTATTTAGATCTTGTATTCTGCTTTGTTTTTAATTTCTCTATCCCCCAGAATTTTTCTCCTTCCCCACAAAGGGGAGGCTTCCTCCACTTCCCTCGTCCCTCCCTGGTGGGAGAGGAGGTATTTATTTCTCAGTTCTTAGTTCTCACTTCCCACTTCTTTAGTGGGGGGAGGGGAACAGTTCCCAGTTCTTAGTTCTCAGTTCCTACTTCTTTAGTGGGTTTGTATTTTAACGCATGGATTTCTTTCAATTAAATACTTCTTTTGTAAATCAATTAAAATATTGTAAATTTTATTTTACTTTTTTTATCTCCTTTTATAAAGTAAACACCTTTTTTTAACTCGGTGTTTTTTATAACTGTATTTTTTACATTGTTGTAC
>JALVRC010000092.1 GCA_027025255.1 Caldifarciminota bacterium | reverse complement strand
GAATTAACCGCGGGATATTTCTATGAACAATTTGGAAACGGGCTAATTCTTCGGGCATGGGAAGACAGGCAATTGGGCATTAATAATTCGTTACGAGGAGGGAGAATTAAATATAATCCATTTGATTTTCTACGTTTTACAGCATTGTATGGAAAACAACGTGTCGGTTTTACAGTCTCTAATGGAGAAATTTTTGGTTTCGATACGGAAGTTGAACTCTCTCAACTACTAGATTTTGAATCGACGAGTCTTTCTGCCGGTTTTAGTTATGTAGGGAGATACCAAGAAACAGATTTAAACGCCCCTGATTTTTCAGATCTTACCAATGCCTTTTCTACTCGAATTGACTTTAGTGAAGGAAATTTCTATTTAAATTCTGAATTTGCCAGCAAAAGCAAAGATGCCGTTTTTGCGGCCAACCAAATTCAAAATACCAAACCCGGAAATGCATTTTTAGTGAATTTTGGGTATGCAAAAAAAGGAATAGGCATAGATGCAACTTTCAGAAGATTAGAAAATATGACTTTCTATTCGGATAGAGAAGCATATGGAAATCTATACCTTCAAAATATGATCAATTATTTGCCTGCCTTGACTAAGCAACATGATTACCTCTTAACAAATATCTATGTGTATCAAGCTCAACCTCAAATATCTTTTCAAGATCCATCTCTGTTGAAATCGGGAGAAATAGGAGGTCAAATAGATGTTTATTACAACATCAAAAAGAAAACCGCACTGGGAGGAAAGTATGGAACAAAACTCGCTATAAACACTTCCTATTGGGCCGGATTAAAAGGAGATTATGATTATGTCAATTTTGATTATGATACTGATTTCCTTGGCTTTGGTGAAAAATACTACTCTGATGTAAATATTGAAATTAGAAAAAAATGGTCTCGCAATTGGCATTCCATCTTTTTATACGCCAACCAACACTATAATAAAAAATATATAGAAGAAACTTATGGCAAAATCAACGCAAATATTATAGTAGCCGAAACAACGCATAAATTTAGCAAAGGCAGATCTATAAGACTTGAAGCCCAACATTTAGCCACAAAAGATGACAAAAAGAATTGGATGGGAGGAACATTTGAGTATGCTTTTAATTCAAAATTTGCTGTCTATGCAAACGACATTTACAATTACGGAAACGACAATCCGGAAAAACGAATTCATTATTTCAATATAGGAGGAAGTTATACAAAAGGAGCGAATCGTTTCGCCTTGAATTATGGAAGACAACGAGGAGGTCTTTTGTGCGTCGGAGGAGTTTGTAGATATGTACCGGAAAGCACAGGAATCTCCGGAAGTATAATTATAAATTTCTGATATCACGTATTTAGAGATTCTCAAAACTTAGGCTTAATCTATTAGTCAAACTTAGGAGAGCAAATAAACTATTTACATCAAAAAGGGGCGGAAAAATTTCCGCCCCTTTTTGAGATTTATTAAATTATAAATGTATAACTTCGTTATAGGCAGCTGCTACGGCTTCCATGATGGCTTCACTCATAGTAGGATGAGGATGAATGGCTTTTAGAATCGTATGACCTGTGGCTTCTGCTTTTCTAGCCGTCACAATTTCGGCAATCAATTCCGT
>JALVRC010000091.1 GCA_027025255.1 Caldifarciminota bacterium | reverse complement strand
ATCCCACATTTCTACAATTTCATTTCTTATAAACATTACCGTATTAACAATACGTTTTTTATGGGCTTCTTTGATTGGCAATTTGTTTAAGATTCCGCCTTTCTTTTTGTTATAAATGTAATCAAGAAAGTTTGTTATAATTTTTTCTGATAGATAGACACCAAAGCTGTTGGCAATTACGTCCTCAAGATGATGGGCTTCATCAAATATAATTCCGCCTTGAGGTAAGGCATCTGGTTTTAAAGAAAAGAACAAGGATTGATTGACAACAGCAATGTCAGCTTCTTTTATTTCTTTTCTTATTTTGTGGTAAAAGCACCTCGTAAAATAAGGACATTTTTTACCTAAAGCCCGGGAAGAGTCTCTTCCTATCTGTTTTTTTATATATTCTGGCTCGTCTTCTATAAGGTATTCGCCTTTTATAATATTTTTTCTGAAATAGCTTGCTTCGTCCTCTTTCAAAATACCCCATCTCTTCATTTTATCAAGTTGTATAAGGCAGATATAGTTTTTTTCGCCGAAAAGAGGTACAGCTTTTATAGGAGGGATATCTATTTTTTGTAATGCTTGATTGATGATAGGAATGTCTTTTTGTATTAATTGATGTTGTAGAATGCGAGTATAGGTGGCGATAACCGTTCCCATGCCAATTGTTCTGGAATGCATTATGGCTGGTAAAAGGTATGCAAGGCTTTTCCCAGTCCCTGTACCAGCTTCTGCCATAAATATTTTGTTGTTTATTAGACTGTCCCATATTTTTAGAGCCATTGCTATCTGATTTGTTCTGAATTCAAAATTAGGAACTACCTTTGACAGAGGTCCTTTCGGAGAAAGAAAGTATTCTATGAAGCTTTTACTATCCAAAGTTGTAATCGCCTTTTATAAAATCCTCTAAGTCTATATAATCCGGAAAAAAAATTTCTTCTACATCGGCTTTTATTATGCTTTCTTTAATAAAAATGCGTAAGATTTTTCCTATATCTGTGGTTTCTTTTATGCCCCATTTTTTTAACACACTATAGCCTAAAAATCCATATTTTTCCTGGATTTTTGTTCGTATAGTGTACAGTAATTCCTCTGCATTTTTTATACCACTTGCCTTGATGGATTCAAAGATAAGATATAGTGCTTTTTTCTTGTATTTGAAGCCGGTTTTTTTTTCTATATCATCAATTTTTTCTATTATGGTCATGAAAGAATAACCTTACCTTCTCCTTTTTCTATTTCACCAATAATATAACCGTCTTCAAAAGGCAAGTCGTATTTTCTCGGGGCAATAAAAACCATACCTATGCCCATATTAAAAACCTTAAACATTTCTTCCTCTTTTATATCCCCTTTTTCCATTATATACTTAAATACGGGGAGTGTTCTTATAAGCTGTTTGTTTATACGGGCATTGACGTGAGGTGGTAAAATCCTTTCTATATTTTCTTTAAGACCTCCTCCTGTAATATGTGCAATGCCAGAAAGGTATTTTTTTGAGGCGATGATGTCTTTTCTGTAGGATTTATGTACAGCAAGTAAAAGCTCTCCAAGACTCTTATTCCCAAAAACTTTTTCATTAAGATTTAAATCTTTTTCTTTTATTACTTTTCTAATAAGAGAATAACCATTTGTATGTGGACCAGATGAAGGGAGGGCATAAATGATATGTGATGGTCTTATGTATTTGCCAGTAATAAAAGAGTTTTTTTCAATGCGTCCAATTATTGTTCCTGCAAGGTCAAATTTATTCTCATGATATATGTCAGGCATCTGTGCGGTTTCTCCTGCAACAAGCAATAAATTATTTTCCTTACAGGCTTTTACCATTCCTTTTACAATATCAACTATATGACTGGGATTAATATGAGAAAATGCAATATAGTCAACAAATAGAAAAGGCTCTGCCCCTGTTGACATCATATCGTTAACAAGATGATTAACAAGATCTTCACCTATAGTATTATAAATCTCCATTTCTCGTGCTATCTCTACCTTTGTTCCAACTCCATCAACACTTGCAAGAATAAGTTCATTTCCTATAAAACTTCCTGAAGCAAAATGTCCTTCTCCGTAAATTCCTTTAAAGCTTTCTTTTATTAAGCTTTTTATATCATTTTTGGCTTTTCTTAAAGATGAAAGGTCAACACCTGCAGTTTTATAATCCATTATATAATGTTTAGTTCTTTTCCTACTGCGCTGAACATTTCAACAGCATATTTAAGTTCGTCCTCTGTGTGAGCTGCAGATATCTGTACTCTTATCCTTGCTTCGCCTTTGGGCACTACGGGATAGCTGAACCCTATGACATATATTCCTTTATCAAGGAGCCTATCAGCCATTTCATGCGCTAAACGTGCTTCTCCCAGCATAATAGGAATTATAGGATGTTCACCAGGTTTGATATTAAACCCTTTTCCTGTCATTGCTTTTCTAAAGAACATTGTATTGTTATGGAGTTTTTCTACAAGTTCAGTTGATTCCTGGAGCAGATCAACTGCCTGTATGGCTGCTGAAACGATAGCTGGGGCAAGCGTATTTGAGAAAAGATAGGGACGTGAACGCTGTCTTAAATACTCAACAAGAATTCTTCTTCCTGATGTAAATCCTCCAGATGCTCCACCCATAGCTTTACCAAGAGTAGATGTTATTATATCTATCTTTCCTAATACTCCTTTATATTCTATAGAACCTCTGCCTGTTTTTCCAAAAAAGCCTGTTGCATGTGAATCATCAACCATTACAATGGCATCATATTTTTCTGATAGCTCAACAATTTCATCTAATTTTGCAATATCTCCATCCATACTGAACACTCCATCTGTAGCTATCATTCTGTAACGGAAATTTTGTGTTTCTTTAAGTATGTTTTCCAGTTCTTTCATATCAGCATGTGTATAAACTCTAAGTTCTGCTTTACATAACCTTATTCCATCAATAATTGAGGCGTGGTTAAGCCTATCTGAAATAATAACATCTTCTTTTCCCAATAGGGGTTCAAACAGTCCTCCATTCGCATCAAAACAGGAAGAGTAAAGAATTGTATCTTCAGTATGAAGAAACTGGCTTAGTTTTTTCTCAAGGATTTTGTGGATATCCTGAGTACCGCATATAAACCTAACTGATGAGAGCCCATAACCATGAGTGTCCAGACCTTTTTTAGAAGCTTCAATGAGTCTTTTGTCATTTGCAAGTCCTAAGTAGTTATTTGCGCATAAATTTATTACTTCTCCTCTCTGGACTTTTATTTTATCTGCTTGGGGAGAAAAAATAATTCTTTCTTCCTTGTATAAACCCGCACCCTTTATGGATGCAATTTCTTTTTCTAAATCTTCATAAATACGTTTTGACATAATACCTCCTTACTATTCAGAGCTTTTTCTAAAACTTAAACCTCCAATTACTATTGATATAAAGATAGATAGTTTAAATGATTGCCACCAGGTAAGAGTGGCAACAATTAATCCTTGTTTTACTGCGCCAGGGAAAATATCAGGAATCACCCAGGCCCAGAGAAATTTAAGGATTAAAAGAGACAGGATAAATACAATCGGGATAATAATAAGTACGCTTAAACACCCGAGTGTAGGTATTTTGTTTTTCTTCCTTTCGCTCACTGTTACCTCCGGGAATTTATTATAATAGATTTTATCTCAGACATTTCCAAAGCTGCATAGATTGGTCCTTCTCTTCCAAGCCCGCTCTCTTTTACCCCTCCATAGGGCATTAAATCAACCCTGAAGGTTGGAATATCATTTATTAAAACACCACCAGTATCAACTTCTTTTGCAAATTTCATAGCAAGATTTATGTCTTTTGTAAAAATTCCTGCCTGAAGACCAAATGATGAATTATTTACATGTTCAATTGCATCTTTAAGGTCTTCAAATCTGTTTACAACAACACCTGGTCCAAAAAGCTCTTCTTTTATCAAAGGTGAGTTTTCATCAACATCAATGAATATATGTGGAGGGATGATGTTCCCTTTTGTTTCGCCTCTTAATACAGCATGTTTTTCATGCTTTTTAAAAAGGTTCTCAACTCTATTAATGGCGTTTTTTGATATCATAGGACCCATCTGTGTATTTTCATTAAGGGGGTCACCAAGCTTTAGTAGAGATGTTTCTTTTTTAAACTCCTCAATAAAAGAGCTAAAAGCCTCATTCTGAACATATATACGCTGGACAGATATACATACCTGACCAGCAAGTGCAAAAGCTCCTATGCGTAGTCTTTTTACAGCATGTCTTAAATCTGCATCATTGAGTACTACAGCTGCGCTATTGGAGCCAAGCTCCAATAGTATTTTTTTAAGTCCGGCTTTTTTAGTAATACCTTTCCCAACCTTTTTGGACCCTGTAAATGTAACAATACGAGGTATTGGATGCTCAATAAGTCTTGCACCAATACTTTCACCCTTACCTATAACAATTTGAAAAAGCCCTTCAGGGAGCTGGGCTTCTATGAAAGCCTTTTTTAGCTGTATAGCAGTTAGAGGAGTAAGAGAGGAGGGCTTTAAAATGATGCTATTTCCTGCTGCGATTGCTGGGCCTACTTTATGTGCCACAAGGTTTAACGGGAAATTAAAGGGGGTAATTCCTATAACTACGCCTGCTGGTTCATGTACGTAAAAACCAATCTTCCCAGAGCCTGTGGGAGCACCATTTATAGGTATTTCTTTCCCTGCTAAGGTTCTTGCTGCTATTGAAGAAAGTCTAAATGTCTCAACTGCTCGTGCCACCTCACCTCTTGCCTCATTTATTGTCTTTCCTGATTCTAAAGCAATAGTTTTTGCAAATAGTTCTTTATCCCTTTTTAAAATCTCAGAAACGTTTTCAAGTATTTCAGCTCTTGAGTGTCTTGAAAGATTTTTGTTCTTCTTAAATGCAAAAAAGCTCTGTTTTATAATATCATCAATTACTTCAGGGTTTGTTTCAGATATGTCCTTAATGACTTTATCATTGAAGGGATTTGTTATAAGCATTTACATCTCCTTCAGAATTTTTACTCCGTATTTTTTGAATAGCTTTTTCTTAAAAATTTGCTCAAGGGAATCTGCCTTTGCCTTTTTTAGTTTTCGGATAATATCAGGCCTTGCTTCTGCATAACTCATAAAGTATCCCTTTTTGAAGTCTACTACTTTTAAAAACAAATAGCCGTCCTCTGTTTTTATGGGACCAGATATACCCTTTTTCTTTTTTATATATATGTCATATTTGTAGTCATGTTTACCTATATCAACATATCCAACAAGTCCTCTTCTCCTTTTTGAGGGAAGAATAGAGTATCTGTATGCTAAAGAATCAAAACTTTCTTTTTTGAGTAGTTTTTTTATAGTATTTGCGCTGTTTTTGGTTTTTACAAGTATTTCTCTTACCTTTGCTCGAGGATATATGTAGTAGTCTTTTTTGTGTTTTTTATAGTAAGTGTCAAGTATTTTATTAGGTATTATTGAGCTATCCTTAACAAACAAATTGTATGCCCAATCATTTAGCTTTGAAAATAACACATTATCATATTCTTCCCATAAAGAATCATTAAGATATAGATTTTTAGAATAAATGTAGTATTTTAAAGATTTAAAAAGTATTTGGTTTTCTATAACAGAATTTATTTGTTTTTCCCCTGGCATTCCTCTTAGATGTTGTTTTTTAATAATATCCAGTATATCGTTATTTGTAAGCAGGCTGCCGTATATAATAATTCCTTCTTCTGTACTGTCAATTGGTATAGATTGTTTAAGTCTTTTAACAACAATATTATATAAACTATCAGCCCTTTTTTTGCCAATTTTGAATTTTATGCTTTCGTATGCTTCTTTTAGAGAGTATTTATACTTTTTTGTCTTTTTTTGAAGGCGTATGAGATGATAGGTTTTATTGTAAGGGATTATTGTAACTTCGCCTGTATCCATTTTATATATAGTGGTAAGCATTGTATCAGGTAAATCAATCAGTCTTCTCCATCCTGGCATTACCCATTTTACAGTAGAGTCGTATTGAAGCTTATCAAAATCATAGGTTTTTGTTGTAATCTTATTTAGTAAGCTATATGCATTTGTTGAATCGGATACAATTGCTTCTTTTAAAAAATAGCGTTCATCTCTAATAAATTCATCCTCATGTGTTTTATAGTATTTTTTGATTTCTTTATCAGTAGGGGTGGCAGGAATGATTATAAGTTGTTTGTAAAGATACTGCATTGCAGGTGAAAGAGCATATAGTTCAGCATCTTTTAAAATATGGTTTGGTTTAATTTTAAAGGTAGTAAGAAGTGTATCATCTAAAAAGTACACGGGTTTTGTATAGGTTTTAAAAAGAGTGTCTATAACGTATTTCCTTACAGTATATGCAAATAACATGCTATTAAGTATTTCTTTTTTACTTACCCCTGTTGTATCGTTTGGATTTTTATGATATTCATTATAGATTTTTTCAATCTCTATTTGTGTAATTGGGAATGTGCCAATAAGCGCTGCCGTATCAGGGAAATTTTTATAAAAGCAACGTTCTATGGCATGTAAAGCATAGCTTGTAAGAAGCGTATCTTTCCTATGTTTAGTAATGATAAAATTATATAGGGAAGACGCCTTTTTAAAGCGGTTCATTTTATCATAAGCCTGAGCAATTCTATATGTTAACCACGGAGAAGATTTGTCTCTGGAATGATTATAAATTTGCAACGCGTTTTGAGGCTCGAATAGCCCGTATAGATAGATGTCTCCCATTGTTAAAAGAAATCTGTCATCATGTTTTTTTATATAAGCATCTTTTAATAAAATAATTGCTTCATACATTGAATCATTTATCCACATTCTTTCTGCATCTTGAATGATGCTAAAAAATAATATTATATTTAACATATATACTCCTTTAAAACAAGTCTATCAATAGTTTCTGCAAATTTTTTTAACTCTTCAAGCCCGTTGCTGTTATCAAATACTATGTCTGCCTTTTTCTCCCAATCTTTTTCATCTTCCTGTTGGGAAAGAATTGCCAGGGCTTTTGATTTTTCTATGCCTCTTTGCTTTAGTCTTTGTATTTTTACATCTTTACGCGCCTTAAGCAGTATTGATAAATTACATTCTTTTTCAAGTCCCCAATAGAAAAGTAATGCAGCATCTAAAACAATTTTACCGGTTTTAGAATGCAAAATCTTCTTAATTTCAGAGATAAGTTGTGGATGTATAATACTGTTTAAGGTTTTGAGTTTATTTTTATCTTTAAACACCATATTCCCAAGTTTTTTTCTGTTTATCTGTGTGTTATTGAATACCTTATCTCCAAACGCCTTTCTTATTAGATGTTTCATACTTTCTTTTTCAAGAAGTATGTGAGCGATGTTATCCGCATCTACAAGAAAAAAACCTTTTTCATGCAGAATGCTGGCAAGAGTTGTTTTGCCAGCACCTGCATTGCCTCCTATTCCAACTATAAACCCTTGCGTTTTTTTATCTCTTTGATTAAAGCAGGGACCACATCAAAAAGATCTCCTACAATGCCAAGGTCGGCTACCTTAAATATAGGTGCTTCAGGATCTTTATTAATCGCAACGATAAAATCTGATGACTGCATGCCAACGAGATGTTGAATCGCACCAGAAATTCCAATAGCCATATACATTTTTGGTGAAACAGTTCTCCCTGTTTGTCCTACCTGATGGGAGTAAGGAATCCATCCTGCATCAACAGCAGCCCGAGAGGCTCCAACCGCTCCATTTAGTAAACTTGCAAGTTCTTCAATAATATCAAAATGTTCAGGTCCTCCCAGGCCTCTTCCGCCTGAAACTATTATGTCTGCTTCGGCTAAATTAACCTTTTGAGATGTGTCAATAATAAAATCTATAAATTCAACGGGTGTTAAAAGGTTTGATTCAATCCCAAATTCAATAATTCTACCTTTACGTGATTCATCCGGACGCATAGGTTTCATTACTTTGTGTCTTACCGTTGCCATCTGAGGTCTATGGTTCGGGGTTAATATTTCTGCCATTATATTACCCCCGAAAGCAGGCCTTGTTTGAATCAAGTTCCTTTTATCATCAACATCAAGACCTGTACAGTCAGCTGTAAGCCCTGTTTTTAATTTTACTGCTATGCGTGATAAGAGGCTTCTCCCTATAAATGTTGCTCCCCCAAGAAATATCTCAGGTTTTTCCTTGTTTATTATTTTTGTAATTACTTCAGTATATCTATCAATATTGAAATGATCAAGCCGTTCATCTTTTGCAAAGACTATCCTATCCGCTCCATAATGAAATAGTGAATTTATATCTTTTATATCGTTTCCTAATAGATAAGCTGTCAGCTCTACATTGAGTTTGTCTGCAAGCTTTCTTCCAATTCCTAAAAGTTCATAAGCTACGGAATGTATATTTCCTTTTTCCTGTTCTGCAAATATAGCAACACCTTTATACTCTGAATTATCCCTTGTGACTTTAGCTTCAGTCCTTTCAATACTTAATGCTCCTTCCTGACATACATCAACACATATTCCACATACTGTACATGCATTGTTTACAATGAGCTTTCCGTCAATAATCTCAAGAGCGGCAAAAGGACATGCAGATATACAATCACCGCATAATGTACATTTTTCTCTGTCTATATTTAAGCCCATTATACTAACCCCATTTTTTGAAATGTGTTTACAACTTCTTCTGCAATTTCAGAAACGTTTTCGGTGACTGTTAGCTGTCTGCCTGGTTCTTTTTGTGGTGGGGAGAATATTTTTCTAACCTGGGTTGGGGATCCATTCAGACCTATTTTTTCTTCCGGCAGTGAAAGGAATTTATTATCCCACAGCTTGACCTCGAATTTCTTGGCCTTCATTTTTCCTCTCAGCCCTGGTATCCTGGGTTCGTTTATCTCTTTTACAACTGTAATAAGTGCCGGGAGAGGAAGTTTAAGCTTTTCTGTACCTTCATCCCACATAGATTCAAGGTATATATGACCTTCCTTTATATCATCTATTTTTTTAACAAAAGTAGCCTGAGGAAGTTTAAGCCATTCGGCAATACCAGGTCCAGTCTGGGCTGTGTCACCATCAGAAGCCTGCTTGCCACAAATTATAAGGTCAACATTCTCAATTTTCTTTACCGCTTGCGATAAGGTATAGGAAGTTGCCAATGTATCTGCACCAGCAAAAGCTCTATCAGAAATGAGAATTCCGTCATCGACACCCATAGCAACAGCTTCTTTTATTGCCTCTTTTGCCTGAGGAGGTCCCATAGTAATCGCGATTACTTCTCCTCCGAATTTTTCTTTAAGTCTGATACCTTCTTCAAGCGCATACAGATCAAAGGGATTTATAATGGCTGGAGAATCTCCTCTTTTTAATGTGTTTGTTTCCGGATCAATTTTAACATCAGTAGTATCCGGTACCTGTTTAATGAAAACTACTATTTTCATGTCTATCCTTTAAATTTTTTTAAAGCAATTGTTACATTATGTCCGCCAAAGCCCAGAGAGTTAGAAATGGCAGCATTGATATTTTGCTCTCTATAATGCTGAGGCACGTAATCAAGGTCAAGTCCTTCATCCGGATTTTCATAGTTTCTTGTTGGATGAATTGTTGATTCATGTATGGAAAGAGCAGTTGCAATAGTTTCTATAGCTGCTGCAGCACCTAATAGGTGCCCTGTCATAGATTTTGTAGAAGAAACAGGGATTTTATAAGCTCTATCTTTAAATAAAGATTTAATTGCTTGCGTTTCCATAGCATCGTTTAATTTGGTGCTTGTTCCATGTGCATTGATGTAATCTATATCATTAATTGTCAGACCCGCATTGTTTATGGCCTTACGCATGGAAATCACTGCCCCCTGTCCATCTGGTTGCGGAGCTGTAATATGATATCCATCTCCACTCAATCCATAACCTGCAAGTTCGGCATAAATTTTTGCACCGCGACTTAAAGCAAAATCCATATCTTCTAATACTAATATACCTGCTCCTTCTCCTATGACAAAACCATCTCTATCTCTATCAAAAGGCCTTGAGGCTTTCTGAGGATTATCATTTCTTGTTGAAAGAGCCTTTTCAACACAGAATCCGCCCATTGCATATTCTGTTATAGCGGCTTCTGCACCTCCTGTAATAACAACCTTAGCATCACCGTATCTTATATGTCTCAATGCTTCTCCAATAGCATGAGCAGAAGATGCACAGGCTGATACGGTTGCGAAATTTGGTCCCATTAAACCGTATTGAATTGATATTATTCCTGCAGCGATATTAGGAATCATCATTGGAATAAGAAATGGAGATACTCTCATTGGTCCTTTTTCTAAGAATTTAATGTGCTCTCTTTCCCATGTTTGAATACCACCCATGCCACTTCCAACAATAACGCCTATCTCTTCCTTTTTCATAGATGAGAAGTTTAATCCTGAATCCTCTATCGCTTCTATTGCAGCGTAAAGTGCATATGCTGCAAAGGGATCAAGCCTTCTTGCAAGTTTAGCATCAATCTTTAAAGAAGGTGTAAAGTCTTTTATCTCGCCAGCAATTTGAGAGCTAAGTCTGGAAGGATCAAAAGCCTTTATCCTGTTAATACCGTTATCACCATTTTTTAAATGGGACCAGAATGTCTTGACGTCATTCCCCAGCGGAGTAACAGCGCCAAGCCCTGTTATTGCGACCCTTTTCACTATTTATTAGCTAACTTGTCTTCCAGATACTTTACAGCTTTACCAACAGTATCTAATTGTTGTGCATCTTCCTCTGGTATCTCAATACCAAATTCGTCTTCAAACTTCATTAAAAGTTCTACTGTATCAAGCGAATCAGCCCCGAGATCTTCTATAAATTTTGCTTCTTCAGTTACCTTTTCCGGGCTAACCTGTAATCTCTCTACTATAATATCCTTTACTTTATCTGAAAGTCCCATATTTTATCCTCCTTTGGTTTTACATTTTTATAATAATATTCAATTTTAGGGCTTTGTCAAGTTTCAGAAATACATTAAAATTTAGCAAGATTAATAAATAGCAGTTTTTGCTCTATTGAAGTGGTTGAAGTTTAAGAAGAAAATCTTCTGTTAATAAGTATATAAAGCTTGAATCACTTGTAATGCCAGATAAATTGCTGTTAAGCCAGAGTAATGGAGTCATTTCTTCGTTCATCAAGATGTTATTTTTTATTATATAAAAATGATTGTTAAGTACAGTAATACTATTAGGATTTTTAAAAAAACCAGGAATTTTTGTAAATAGTGACGGAGTACTGTCAAGAATATATAGTTTTTTATTCCTATATGCTATAATTCTGTTTTTATATGTCCATAGTTTGAAAAAGGAGAAATTTAATGTTTGTTTTGTCCCGTTAAAATATTTTTCCATATAATTTTTATATAATATATACAGTGTGTCTGATGCAAATGATACGTATACAGGACGTTCCTTAATATTAATATTTGTTTTTTTATCAATAGTATACCCTGCTTCTTGGTTTTTTAAAACTATACCATTGTCATAGAGGATATAAGAATCGTCAATATTTTTAATTTTTCCGAATGTAAAATCTTTGTTAAATTCTATGAACATAGTTTTTGATTTTATTCTTGGTCCGCTTACAAGCATGCTATTTTTAAAGAATTCAGGATAATGTCGTATTACATTGCCTGTATAAGCATTTACTACAAACATACCTGAGTCCGGATATATATAAATTGCCCTGTTTTTAAGCGAGTTATAAGCGTACAGACGAGGTTTAAGAGGTGTTCCGGATAGTGGTCCTCTCAGAGTAATCTTTAAAGAAGGTTTACTGTTTATAGCTACAAGTTTAACAGTTGTATCAGGTTTTTGAATCATTCCATTTGAGGTTATTTTAATATATTTTTTACCTGATAGAATAAATCCGTCTTTATCTATCCCTATGCTGTCAAATTTAAAAGGGTTTGTGACATGAAATAGGAAATTAGAATAGATGTTATATATATATATATATTTGTCATTTATCAAAAGAAAATTACTATTGTTTTTAAAAGAGAATTTAATATTTTTAGGAAACCCTTCTTCCTTGCCCCATAGTTTTTTTACCTGCATGTTGTCATCTATTTCCATAAGGTAGTTTTTTGTTATAACATAGAAACCATTCTCTGAAGGAAAAATATTTACAATAGAGGCTGAATTAGGAATAATTAGAAAGGTTTTAATCAAATATGCTATCACAGTTCAGCTATAACGTCAGGCATAAAATCTATATAATCATCAGGAATAGCTCCAAATGGAGTTTTAACTTTTCCTGCGTATTTACCTGCTTGTGCGTGAATATATGTCCCTGTAATAGATGCGTTAAGTATACTCATGCCTTGGGCTAATAATCCTCCGATAATCCCTGAGAGAACGTCTCCACTGCCTCCTTTTGAGAGCGATGAGTCCCATACTGGTTGAATAAGTATTTTATCTTTGTAGTAAATGAAGGTGGGGGCACCCTTTAGAATCACAGTAGCATCTTTTATAAATGGGGCTTTAAATCTATTTTTTAAAATAGTTTCAGGTTGTAACTTTGTAAGTCGTGAGAGTTCAATGAGATGTGGTGTTAAAATCATATTTTCCTTCCATTCTTTAATTTCATTTTTTGCCATAAGATTTAGTGCATCTGCATCTATAAGAACTGGAATGTTACGTGTATATTCCATTATCTTTTTGATAATAGAAATATCCGGATTCCCCATCCCCGGTCCTAATACAACTGCATCAATTCCATTTAATATGTCTTTATTAATTTCTCCGATAACACCATTTTTTGTGGGGAGCGGAATTTTGACTGCGCTATGTACAGAGCCTGAAACAATATTATCAAGTATATCAGGATATGCAGTAAAAACTAACCCAACACCTGTACGCAGGGCAGCTTTTGTTGCGAGTATTAATGCACCTGAAAGACCCTTTGAGCCTCCTATTATTAAAAGTTTCCCAAAGCTCCCTTTATGTCCGTAGACGGGTCTTTTTTTAAGATAAGTATCCTTTTTTTCTATAAGGAAAATCTTTCCTTCGTCCTTATGTATGTTCCCCTTCCACATACCCCCCAGCCCTATGTCTATAATTTCTAATGTCCCTATTTTTTCTTTATCTGGATAGATAAAGAAGGCATATTTTGGAAAGGCCATTGTAGCTGTTAGATTGGCTTTTACTGCGTGTTTTGAGTTTCCTCCATCAGCTTCCATCCCGGAAGGTATGTCAATAGAGAGGATAGGAAGTTTTAGATTATTTATGTATTCTATCAGTGTGTTGTAAGGTTCCTTCAGGTTTCCTTTAAAACCTGTCCCGAGTAAAGCATCTATTATAAGACCTGCCTCTGGTAGATTATGTGTACTCAGGATTGTGTTTATGTCTTCTTCTTTTATGTTGAAATGTGATAGGGTAGTGTAGGGGATTGACATGTTTTTAATAATCATAAAATTTTTTTTAGCATCTCCTGTAAGATTGTGAGGAGAAACAGTAAAAAAGATAAAAGGATGTGCTCCATTCGCCTTTAAATGTCTTGCGGCAACGAGGCCATCTCCGGCATTGTTACCTTTTCCACAGAAGATTATTACAGATTTTGCTTCTATATTAAAATTTTCAAATGCTTTTTCACTAACTCCTTTCCCGGCATTCTCCATAAGGAGAATGCCGGGAATCCCCATATCAATAGCTTTTGCGTCAAGTGCTCTACTTTCTTCCTTAGAACAGATACGAATCATTTTGTTTCTTCATATTCATAGGTAATATCTTTAAGTACATCTCCCTGTATCCTTTTACTTATTTCTTTTGTAAGTCTTCCATTATTATCATATTCGTATTCACATATACCATAAGGGTTATCTTCATCATCTTTCCATATAACCTTTTTGGGATAACTGCCTCCATTGTACTCATAGTTCCAGCTACGTGTTTTTTTCCCTTTTGTATCATACCATATTTTCTTTATAAGTTTATCCCCTGTATATTCGTAAACACATTGAGACATAATTTTCTTTGTTCTGGCATGTTTCATTACCTCTTTTAAGGGATTACCTTTTTCATCTAACTGAAATTCAATTTCATGTAAAGGAGTGCCTGTCCTATCAAGCTGGATTTCTCTTTTTATGTTTCGTTCATAATCGTATTCAATTTTGTATTTCTTTAAGACTTTTCCATTTGCATCAGTAATTAATCGTTCTATTTCATTTCCTTCTTTATCAAAATGGGCTATTTTGATTTCAGAAATTTTATCCTTTGCTTTGGCTATACGTTTTAAGATACTTTTGACTTTTGGATTGATTGTTTCTTCTTCTTCTTCAACAGGAGACTCAATGTCTTTTTCCTCCATTCGCTCTTCAAGCTCTTTTATCTCTTTAGTTTCCTGTGTTTGATCCACTTCAATTCTTTTTAGTTTTGAAGCGATATGAGTATTTAGGCGATTAACATATTTAGATTGTTCTTCAACATTCCCCTGAGCAAGTACTGTATTGATTTTTTCAAGAAGATACTTCTGGTACTCTTCAGAGGCTTTCTTTATTAAATCATCGTTAACAGAATCTCTTTTTTGTTCCAGGTATTTATTTACGCCATTTAAAACTTCTTGTTTTTGTTTTTCTAATTCATGGATTTTATCTTCAATTTCTCTTACCTTTTCATACATTTTTTTGTACTGCTCAAAATCTGTTTCAGGATTTAATACTTCATTTTTTATTTCTTTTACTTCCATAATATTTTTACCTCCTTTTAAATAAACAAATCCAGATTTATTTCACAAACTACAACAGGATATTGAAGATTGAATTTATTTAAAACTTGTGGGGCAATTTCTCCGAAATATCCTGCATTCTTATTCTTAAATATGATATTTGCACATCTACCATTAATAAGGAATGGTTGGTTGCATTCCTTTATGTTAAACTCTATTTTTATTTCTCTTAAAACCCCATTAACAATTGATTTAATAAGTGAAAATCCAGCATTACTTGAGATAACACCAATTGCCATGTGTCTTTCTCTACGGTTTTCTTCTGTTATAACATCTGCTA
>JALVRC010000090.1 GCA_027025255.1 Caldifarciminota bacterium | reverse complement strand
CTGCGACGCACAGGCTCAGGACGATGAAAAATCAAAGATTTTTCACATCCTCCGCAGTTCCTACGCCCTCTTTATAAAAACTTGATTTCTCCGGTCAAACATATGTGGATATTTGAAATGAAAAGACAATAAAAAATCAAGGAGAATGAAAATGACCAAAAGAACCCGATTGAGAATAAGAACGAGTCTGAGCATAAGTATAACGATAAATTTTTACAATGTGTCTGTAAGCCTCAAAAAGTTCAGAGAGAGAAATATCAATATCAGCTTTAAAAGAGCTTTCAAGGATATCTTGAATCATAGAAATGCGATAAGCTTTATTAGCCCTCTTTCGTTCTTTAACAGTTCTATATGCAGGTTTAGAATTATAAAGCATATAAGAATCTCTAAAATATTCCCAGATAGGAGCAACCGGAATTTTATTCAAGCTATTAGATTGACGATATTTATCAAGAGTATGTTCATCAGCATCAAGAAAAACATATCTTTGCATCAAATCACAGAATACATTACCAGCCTTATCGAGCAAATCACGAATTGTATCAATTCCATATTCTAAAAGACCTTTTCTTTTTAAAGAAAATTCAATATTCCATAAATTGCCAGAATAATCCATATTATTTTTTTTAAAATACTCTAACATTACAATATATTTATTAACTGCATCTTGATTATTAGGATTAGCCTTTTTAACAAGTTCTAAACCTTTATCATAAATTTTAAAATGTATAGGAGAATTCCGGGACCCTAAATATAAAGTTTCAAGTCTTTTAGTATAATAAACATATCCATGTTTTGAAATATCTTGCTTATCTGTATAAGTAGATTTTTTAACAGCAGAACGAGAACGAAAATTTTTCCAATCAACAGAGCCAAAATCATAATTCACAAACATATTTAAATCAGCTCTTGAAACATGATAACCATCAATATCAAAATCAGAAGATAAAAGCTCATCAACTAATAAAAGAAGCTCTGTAAACCCTTTAAAATAAATTCCGGTAGCTTCAAATTGAACATATACATTTTTAATATTTTTCTGTTTAGTAGGATCTTTAAAACCAATACGAAAAAGCGTTAAACCATCCTCAATATACTTGAACCAAGCACCCACAAAACCACGAGTTTTACCCGAATAGCCAATAAACTCAAAATTTTCTTTATAAATCCCTTCTTTAATTTTAAGCCACATCTCGCTATAATTATCACACTTGATATCAATAAAGTAATATAATGTGTCAATGCCCGCCAGCGTTGACACCCCCTTATTTTTATTCATATTGTGCATGTTCATATCCTTCAACAAATTTATTAACTTCTTTCAAAGATTTCATAGACTCTTTAAGAGCTCCTGTAAGAATTTTTCGAGGATCTTCAAGACTCATAACCGGTAAAATATTTTTCAAAATATCTTCAAGCATTCCCGATTTAGTCCAGCCATATTTTTTTGCAATTTTAAACCATTCATTATTTACAGCAGAACTAATAACACACAAAGAAACAAGCACAATAAAAGTGTTTCGTAATGAAAGCGACTTAGGCCTATATATCTTAGTATGGCAGGTTCGAACCCATGAGATCACAGAACGCCTTGTTAGGTTCAGGGAATAATAGT
>JALVRC010000089.1:9311-15115 GCA_027025255.1 Caldifarciminota bacterium | reverse complement strand
CTTCAGGCACTACAATTGCAGAAAAAGCAAAAATATATTTATCTTCAGATATTTTAATGGCTATTTTTTTAAGAGCATTCCTCAAATCTTCATCAGATACATTTTTTAAGTCATTTAATATATGTTCCCAGTTTTGATTCATATTATCACTCCTTTTTTTCAAAACACACAGTATACGCAAAAACCCTTTCATGTCAAGGTTTAAATTTACTCCAACAATGCTATTAAAATTTCTCTATCGGTAATCAATAATAAACTCTACTTATCAGTAAAAACGTATAGAACTTTTTAAAGCGCCTTTTTTGTCCGATATTTAGTTAAGGAAAAAACTACTTGACTTTTTTAAAAAAATGATTATAATATATGTTGCGGGGGCGATTGGTTTCGACGGGGTGATTGATGGCTAAAAGGGCATGGCGAGGGTCTCTGTAACCTCGTAAATCCTACAGGGAAACAACAACTGCCGATGCAGATTACGCTTTGGCTGCCTAATTAGAAAGGCAACCCCTCGGCCTGACTCCTGCTCCTTCGGGTCAGTGTCCGGGGTATAGAAGGAGGAGCAAGGTCTCATCTGTCGCCTGAATGGATGAGAACCTTTTCAATCAGGCTGGCTGTTTAATAACCTGCCATTGGGTGATTAAACAGTGAGATTAAATCAATGGATAACCATGTAGTCCTTGAGGTTTGAACTCCTCGGACGCGGGTTCGATTCCCGCCGCCTCCATTTTTCATAAAAAAGTATGGCAAAAAATATGTTTTTATTTGAAAAAATTGTTAATCTAAAGAGGGCTCATGTGTTTGCTTATCTTTTCTATTGTAATAAATGAAGTAATGTCAAATCCTATGGGAAAAACAGGAACAAATTTTCCGGAGGATAGAAATGAATTTATTGAGCTTTACAATGAAACTGATAAGCCTATAAACTTAAACGGCTGGATCATTTCTGACATGGACACTGAGGATGAAATATGCGCATGGGATAACACAGATATACTTAAATATTATCCTGATGTTATAATTAACACACTAACAATACCTGCTCATGGATATGCGCTTATACTTGATAGGGAATATTTAAAGCCTGACCCTGAAGGTAAATACGAAATGCCTTACAGCATACCTGAAAGCACGGTTATTCTTACAACTGACGATACATCATTAGGTGATGGATTAACCTCATCAGATCCGGTGATAATAGTAAGCCCTGAAAACGATACAAGCTCTTTCGGCACACCGTTCTTAGATGATGGTTTCCCTTCTCGAACACCTGACGGATTTTCCTGGGAAAGGGGCAGGTTTGATCTAAAGGATGAGCCCTACAATTGGGCTGTATGTATGGATTCTTTGGGCTCTACTCCTGGTGCTAAAAATTCAACATTAACCCATAGAGATATTTCAATAAACTACCTTAGCTTCAATCCATACTTTACAAAACAGGCAAGGGATGTTGAACTCTCCTTTTTCATTATTAATACAAGTTTTGTACCTTTTGAAAATATTAACTACAGAATTGTTGCTGATACTACTATTGAAAAGAGTCTGTCATTACTTAATGCCATGGATTCAGTAAAGGCATATGACACACTATTCTTAAAAAAAGGTGCTCATAGAATATGTGTTTGTCTAAACACAAAAAACAGCTCATACCTGAATGATACAATAAAAACAGTTTACACAGTTGGAAAAAAAGGATACATGGTCCTATCATCTCCTGTTTACTATCCATTAAATCCTGTTAAATTATTCTACACCTTACCAGATGCTCATGGATATCTTAAGATTTCTCTTCTTGATGAGAGAGGAAAGTTTATGAACTATATCTTAAAGAAACGAATAGAGGAAAAGAATGGCTTCTATATCATTGATAAGGATATAAAAGCTGGCATATATTTTTTAAAATTGGAATATAAACAAAATAATAAAACAATAAGGGATTTAACTCCCTTTATTGTGAGATAGGAGGTTTTATGGCCATAATAGATTTAGAGCCTGAGAAACTCTGGAAGCATTTTAAAAATCTCCTTGCTCTTCCTCATTGTTCTGGGGAGGAAGAGCCTGTAAAAGACTATATTGTTAGCTTTGCAAAAGAGCATAACCTATCATACATAGTGGACAAAGCAGGTAATGTTATAATCACACTCCCGGCGACAGGAGGATATGAAAAGGCTAATGGTATTATTCTTCAGGCACATATAGATATGGTATGCGAAAAGGACAGGAGTAAGGAAAAATTCTTTCCTATTGATGCGTATGTAGATGGTGATTGGGTAAAATCAAAGGGGACATCACTTGGCGCTGACAACGGTATAGGGGTTGCGGCTATTCTAAGTATTTTAACAGAGGACTTTCCTCATCCTCAAATAGAAGCACTTTTTACCGTAGATGAAGAAAGAGGTCTAATAGGGGCTTTAAGTCTTGAAAAGCATGCCCTAAAAGGAAAGTATCTTTTAAACCTTGATAGTGAAGAAGAAGGCGAATTTATCATTGGTTGTGCTGGTGGAGGAGATTCTATAATAAAAAAACACATTGCTCTTTTTAAAGAAGAGGGAAGTGAAATCCAGATATCTATTAAGGGATTAAGGGGAGGACATTCTGGTATGGATATAAATCTGGGAAGAGGAAATGCAATAAAGATTGTTAATACCATACTTGTTTACTTAAGAGAAAAGAATGCAACAATATTTATTGAAGAAATAAATGGCGGAGACAAAAGAAATGCCATACCAAGAGAGGCAGAAGTAAAGATTATAGTAAAAGGATTAAATGAGCCAGAAAAGCATCTTAACGATATTAAAAATCAATTAATCAATGCATTCAAAACAAGAGAGAAGCTGGATATATCATACAGCATTGAAAAAAACCTGAACAAACAGGTACTTAATGAAAAGGATTCAAACGCACTCATCAACCTTATTAACACACTTCCTTCTGGTCCACTCTCTATTATCCCTGATATGGATTGTCTTGTTGAAACGTCTTCTAACCTTGCATCAATAAAGATGGAGCAAAACTCAATAGAAATTGTGAATTCCTCAAGGAGTATGGATACTTTTTTTCTTAAAAATATAAGAAATAGGATTAGAATAATGGCTGAGACTTATGGTTTTAATGTAGATGAACCAGAGCCCTATCCTTCATGGAAACCTGAACCTGATTCATTTATAGTTAGGCATGTAACCAGGGTTTTTAAAGAACTCTTTAAAAAAACGCCCCTTGTAAAGGCAATACATGCTGGGCTTGAGGCCGGGATTTTTAGAAAAAACTTTCCGTCTATAGAAATGGTTTCTTTCGGACCAACAATTATGCATCCCCATTCTACAGAGGAGAAAGTCAGTATTTCATCCACAGAACGTTTCTACAAATTGTTAAAGGAAATAATAAAAAAATTTAATAGCAGTGTGAAAACTTGACATTGGATACAATTTCCATAAAATAAATATATGGGTAAAATTATTGAGGAACTTAAACAGATAAAACAAAAAATTTTTAAAGAAAATGATAATAACTCCTTAAATAGACTTAAGGACATTATTTCTTTTTACCCGAGATACTTACCAGCAAGCATTTTATATATAGAATATTTAATTAAAAATAAGGATATAGAGAAGGCAAAAGAGTATTTAATACGTGCAAAATCTCTCTCTCCTTTTCATCCTGTTTTGATAAGCCTTGAGCAAGAAATAAGAAAAATGGATAAAAGAGAGGAAAGGCCAGAAAATAATAACATTCTTGATGAACGAAAAGAACCTGACTCTTTAATTGTACCAGAGGCTAAAGAAAAACAGGGAAAAATAACACCAGAAAAGGATAAAGAACAATTATCTCCCTTTGTTAACAAAGAGATTGCAGAACTTTACGAAAAACAGGGCTATACAAAGGAAGCTATTAAAATTTATAAAGATCTTTTGAAAAATAAAATCCCTCAAGAGACACAAAATAAAATAAATGAGCTTATGAATAATGATCAGGCAACTGATGCACTGAAGATATACAAAGAGTTGATAAAGGAGAACAAATAATGTTAGAAAAGCTTCTAAAAGTAATGAAAGAGGAAAAAATAGAGCATTTTATTACGGCTGCCCATCCAAATCTTGTATATTTAACAGGTTATACAGGAAGCAATGGTCTTTTTTACATAAGTGAGCATAAACGTATCTTCATAACAGACTTCCGCTACAAAGAACAGTCAAAAGAAGAGGTAAAGAATGACATAGAAATCATTATCTCTTCTGCGGGCAAAACGCTTCTTGAAACGCTTTTTGAACATGAAAAAACCCTGACAACGGGAACGGTCGGCATAGAAACACACAGGCTATCTGCTGATTTCTATTTATCTCTTGAAAAAAGAATAAAACATATTAAACCTGTTAAAATTGTTGAAAAGCTGCGAATGGTGAAAACGCCTGATGAAGTGGAAAAGATAAAAAAGGCAATAGAAATAACAGAGAGTGTTTTTCATGAAATTATCCCATTATTACGGGAAGGGGTAAAAGAACGTGAAATTGCTTCCGAAATTATATACAGAATGAGGAAAAAAGGTGCAGAAAAGGAGTCTTTTGCACCAATAGTTGCTTTTGGCAAAAATACTGCTAAGCCACACGCAAAACCAGGCAATGATACATTAAAAAAGGGAGACTTCATAACAATGGATTTCGGCTGCTTTTTTAAAGGATACGCAAGCGATTTTACACGGACAGTTGTATTAGGTAAGGCATCTCAGGAACAGAAAAAGATATACAGCACTGTAAAACAGGCACAGGAAATTGTGTTCAATAAAGCACACGCTGGGATGAAAGGTATTGAAATAGATGCTCTTGCAAGAAATTATATAACAAAAGAGGGCTTTGATAGCGAAAAATATTTTGGTCATTCCTTAGGACACGGTGTGGGTATTGAAATTCATGAAATGCCTTATTTCGCTATTAAATGGCAAGAGCCAATACCTGAAAATTCAACTGTAACTGTTGAACCAGGAATATATATTCCTGATATAGGCGGTGTCAGAATAGAAGACATTGTTCTTGTAAAAAATGATCATGTTATAAAGCTCAACAAAGAAACCAATAATTTAATAGAGCTTTAAAAGGAGGTATTTTGGACATTAAAGATATAGAGAGGCTTTTAAAACTTATAAAAGAAAATGGGATTGAAGAAATAGAAATAACCCTTGCATCAGGAGAAAGCATAAAGGTTATTGCTAAAAGGGCAATCTCTGCTTCCAACACTATACAAACAATTCAACAACCTCACCATATACCAACTGTGGAAGATTTCAAACATGAAGCTGTAAAGGCACCTATCCAGGAAGAGAAAGAAGACGAAGGTCTGATTGCTATAAAATCTCCCATAGTAGGAACATTCTACAGGGCTCCTTCACCTGATGCAGAACCTTATATTAAAGTCGGCGATATAGTTGAAAAAGGGCAGATTGTATGTATTGTTGAAGCTATGAAAACATTCAATGAAATTGAATCAGAAGTAAAGGGAAAAATTGTTAAAATTCTTGTAGAAAATGAGCAGCCTGTTGAATTTGGTCAAGAACTCTTCTTAGTAAAACCAATGTAATATGTTTAAAAAAATCTTAATAGCAAATAGAGGAGAAATAGCTGTTAGAATTATTCGATCCTGCATGGAATTAGGGATAGAAACTGTTGCTATATACTCTGAGGGAGATGAGGATTCTCTTCATGTTAAACTGGCTGATTCTGCAGTAAAAATAGGGAAAGCCCCGGCAAAAGACAGTTATCTTAAATTCAATTCAATTATAAGCGCTGCAGAAATTACAGATGTTGATGCAATTCATC
>JALVRC010000089.1:0-9301 GCA_027025255.1 Caldifarciminota bacterium | reverse complement strand
AATTCATCCTGGGTACGGTTTTCTTTCTGAAAATCCTGAATTCGCAAAAATAGTAGAAGAAAACGGTTTTGTCTTTATAGGTCCAAATCCAGAGATAATGAAACTTATGGGCGATAAGAGCAAAGCCAAGGAAATTATGAGAAATGCAGGTCTTCCTGTAATACCTGGAAGTGACGGAGAGATTAAAGATGTTGAAGAAGCATTACAATTAGCGCGCAGTATTGGATATCCTGTTCTTATAAAAGCCTCTTACGGAGGTGGAGGTAAAGGAATGAGGCTTGCTTATAATGACGAGGAACTGAAAACAGGATTTCGTATGGCTCAAATAGAGGCTAAAGCAGCATTTGGAAATGAGGGTCTATATATGGAAAAGTTTATTCTTGAGCCCAGACATATTGAAATACAGCTCATTGGGGATAAGAAAGGTAATATATTTCATGTAGGGGAAAGAGAATGTTCAATCCAAAGAAGACATCAAAAATTAATTGAAGAATCCCCGTCAGTAGCAGTTAACGAAGATTTGAGAAGAAAAATGGGAGAAGCTGCTATAAAAGGAGCTAAGGCTGTAGGATACAACAGTGCAGGGACTATTGAATTCTTGCTTGATAAGGATAAAAATTTCTATTTCATGGAGATGAATACAAGAATACAGGTTGAGCATCCTGTTTCAGAAATGGTGTCAGGTGCTGATCTAATTAAAGAACAAATACTTGTAGCTGCAGGAGAAAGTTTAACACTTAGAGAAAATCTTATACATCCCCAGGGACATTCTATAGAATGTAGGATAAATGCAGAGGATCCAGACAAGAATTTTAGACCATCTCCTGGCACAATAAAATTTCTTCATTTACCTGGAGGCCCCGGCATCAGGGTTGACTCTCATATCTTTGCTGGATATAAAATACCACCTTATTACGATTCCTTAATTGCAAAACTTATTGCCTATGGTAGAGATAGAGAAGAGGCCAGACTCCGTATGAAAAGGGCTTTACTGGAATTTTACATTGAAGGCATAAGTACAACCATTCCTTTCCATCTTAAAATCATGGATCACGAAGAGTTTATAAAAGGAAACCTGACAACTGATTTTATTTCAAAATATATAAAAACAGGAGAATAGCATGAAAAAATTTATCCTATCAGCTATACTTTTATTCCTTACTGGTTGTATGAGACTTTTTACTACTAATAAAGACTGGATTAAGGTTGTATATATTACAAACAAAAACCTTGCATATAAACTTGCAATTCAACCTTCAGATCTTGTAATTATAAAGGATTCAACAATCACTGTAGAAGATATAAAAAAAATGGATTCCATAGGTATTGACATTGTTTATCCTGAAGCCAGTTTAGTTGAAGATTCTCTATTCTTGCCTGTATACAGAGCAACAAACATATTTATTCTCTCTTCTACAAGGAAGGCTTCTTTTTTACAACCCTATATGATAAAAAATGTAAAAGGCAAAAGTATTGGAATAATCTCTTTACTTTCCACTCCTTCTTATAAAGGAAGTGTCTCTGTTAATAAAGACTCATTACTTAAAGCCTCTATAAAGAAATTAGAGCTTGTTGTAGAAGATTTAATATTTATAGATACCTGTTCCTATGACACATTAAATTCTCTTGTGCTTAAAGATACATCTTTCAGTTTAAGACTTTATTCCAAACCAAGCATAAGATTTAAAAACAGGAAAGTTCTCAATGAAGATTAATGTATCCCGATTTTTATGGGCACTCCTTGTTGTAGCATATTTTATAAATTTCTTCTACAATCTTTTCTGGGATTTAGGTAATCCTTTCCCTTTCATTTCATTCGTATCCATGGCTCTAATTCTTCTCTGGTTAGGGACCGAATACTATTTTCATGCACTGTTCTTTCAGTCAAATCTTGTTAAAAATCTTCACCCTCTTTTGCGAGCAGCGTTTGCTACCTTTTTTTATCTGTTTATTATCTTAAGCATTTATGATATGGGCTGGGTATTAAAGACACGTTTTCCCATACCTATAGAAATTCTCGGCTTTCTACTTATAGCTGCTGGTATATATATACGTGTTGAGGTTCTTATACATGACAAAAAAAAGATTTTTTCTTCTAATTTCTACAAATGGGTCAAACATCCAAGATATACAGGTATGATACTTATTGTTATAGGAATTCCCCTGGCAATGAACAGCCTTTTAGCTCTGTTACTTGTTCCTGCAGGGATAATAATAATTCTTGTTGAAGTATTGTATGAAGATAAAATACTTGCCTTTAATAATATTAAGCCTCAGTTCTATATACTGCCCTGGATCAAATAAAAAGGGTGGTATAGTCTCTCTTGTACCCTCTGCAACCGAAATATTAATTTCTCTTGGATTAAGCAAGAGCATTACAGGGATTACTTCTGTAGACGGCTCTATAGACAGTACTGAAATTGTAGGTGATATGCTCTCTGTTTCCTTTGAAAGGATTTATTCTTTAAAACCAGACTACGTAATATTAACCTTACCCTTACAAAAAAATATCTACACAGAGCTTAAAAATCACAACATAAAAATACTTACAATAAAAGATCCAAAAAACATAGAAGAACTATTTGAAATAATTGATACCATAGGAAGCACATTTTCCCGAAAAAAAAGAGCTCTGTACGTAATTGATTCATTAAGAAAGGAGATAGAGCAATTACACGTTGATACCTTGATAGATGTTTATGTTGAAATATCCAGAAATCCCTTTTATACTATTGGGAAAAACACATTCATAGCACAGGGATTAAGCATTATTGGTCTTAAAAACATATTTGATGATGTAGAAACCGGATATTTTCCTGTGTCAATTGAAAAAATCTATAAAAAATCACCTGAAATAATTCTTCTTCTATATCCGAATGCGGATGTAAATGAAGTAAAGAAAAGAATTGGATGGAACAGGATAAAAGCCATAAAGAGCAATAAAGTATTCACCATAAAAAGAATAAATCAACTATTACGTCCTTCTGTTAACTTTTTTCAGGGATTAAAGGAGTTAAAGAATAAGGTATATTAAACATCTTATTCTTTTTGCGACACTTGCTATTCTGTTCTTTCTCTATATAAAAAGAGGCAATAGTGATAATTCTATAATTATATTTTTCAGATTGCCACAGGCAACAGCTGCCGTACTTATAGGTGCAGCACTTGCCTCATCAGGCCTTGTTATACAAACTGTTTTAAGAAACCCTCTTGCAGACCCATATCTAATTGGGATAAGCGGAGGTGCTGGAATCGGCTATATCCTTTCTCTGTTCATTTCTAAAAGTCTGATAGTAAGTTTTCTTTTGTCTTTTATAGGAGCAATGTTCTTCACTTTTTTCATTCTGTTTTTAGCACCTATATACTCCACTGCATGGAGATTGTCCATTGTTATGTTAGGCTTGGTCTGGAGTTTCTTAAGCTATGCAATAATAATGCTCCTTTTGATTATTCTACGCTCACAAACAATGTCTGTTCTATACTTTCTTATGGGTCATATAAATTTTTCTATGCACAGAGGGGAAGAAATATACTTTATACTATTCTCAATACTTGTACTGATTGGTATAGTATTTCTAACAGTAAAAGGAGAAATTTTAGATATTATGAGTGAAGAGGACGAAGTTGCCCTCTCTCTCGGGGTTAATATCAGGTTATGGCGTATGGTTTTTATGGCAATTGCCTCTTTTTTAGCAGCAATGGCAGTAAGTATTGGCGGACTTATAAGCTTCGTGGGCATAATAATCCCTCATATACTGAGAGGGTTTATAGGGATAAAACATAGATCGCTTATCCCGGCAACAGCTCTTGGAGGAGCAATACTCATACTCCTTTCCCATGGAATAACACAAATGCTCTCATTTCCAGTCCCAATAAATATTATTACAACAATTATTGGCGTACCTTTCTTTATAATGATATTTAAAGCATATGCTAAATATTAAAAACCTAACAACCGGTTATAACAAAGCCATAACTAAAGATATCAATATATCTTTACCAGATAATGGAATTATTGCGGTTTTAGGACCTAATGGCAGTGGGAAAACAACCTTTTTGAAAACCCTGCTTGGCGCACTTAAACCCCTAAAGGGGAATGTCTATATACATGGAAAAAAGCTCTCAAAAATGAGCAGGCTGGAAATATCCAGGAATATCTCTTACGTACCTCAATCAAGTAACATACTGTACAATTACACTGTTAGAGATTTTATTACCTGGGCAGGGTTTGGTAAAAAACTGTCTTTTAAGGAGATTAAAGAACAGCTACAAAAAGCAAACATAACATCTATTTTGAAAAGAGGAATCAAAGACCTTTCTGGAGGAGAGAAACAAATTGTATACACATTAAGGGCCTTTATTCAACCAACACGTATAGTTCTTGCAGATGAGCCTGTTGCTCATCTTGATTGGAAACACATAAACCTGATTATGAATATGTTTGCAGAAGCTTCTTATAAAAGACTTATAGTTTTTGCAGTCCATGACATAAATCTTGCAATTTCACATGCAAAACAGGTTATAGTTTTTAACAATAGTACATATACTTTTGGTGAAACCCTTAAAATTCTCACCCCTGAATATATAAAACAGGTCTGGGGTATATTACCTCTCAGTATACAACACCCTGAAAAGAATATACCCCAGTATCTTCTTCCTTAAGTATTTACTTCTTTCTTGACCTCTTCTTAATATCTCCGTGCTTAATTATTGCCTGAGCACCAACAAGACGTGCAACAGGTATTCTGTACGGTGAGCATGATACATAATTCACCTTTGCCTGATATGCAAACTCAATAGATAAAGGATCTCCTCCGTGTTCACCACATATCCCTGTACTCAGTTTTGAATTTATACTCCTTCCCTTTTCTACAGCCATAATAATCAATTGCCCTACACCATCAACATCAATTGTTTGGAAAGGATCATACTTTAAAATCTTCTTCTCTATATACATAGGAATAAATTTTGCAACATCGTCTCTTGAAAAACCAAATGTTGTCTGTGTTAAATCATTTGTTCCAAAAGAAAAGAAATCCGCATGCTTTGCAATTTGATCAGCAGTCAACGCAGCCCTTGGCAGCTCAATCATAGTTCCAACCTTATAAGAAACCTTCACCTGATAACGTTTAAAAACATCATTCGCTACCTCATCCACAATCTTTCTCTGCTCTACAAACTCTTTAAAATGCCCAACCAGAGGTATCATAATGTTCGGCAAAACATGTTTTGATTCCTTTGTCATTTCGCAAGCAGCTTCAAATATCGCCCTTACCTGCATTTTTGTTATCTCTGGATATGTTATTCCGAGCCTTACTCCTCTATGCCCAAGCATAGGATTGTTCTCATGTAATTTCTTTATACGCTCCTTAAGCTGCTCAGGAAAAACCTTTAATTTTTTGGCAATCTCCTTAATTGATTCTTCGTCATCTAAAGAAGGCAGAAATTCATGAAGAGGAGGATCAAGAGTCCTTATAATAATTGGCTTATCAATCATTACCTCAAATAACCTTCTAAAATCATTCTTCTGCATAGGTAAAAGTTCACTTAAAGCTGCTTCTCTCTGTTCTTTTGACTCAGCAAGAATCATCTCCCGCATAACATCTATTCTCTCCGGGTTGAAGAACATATGTTCTGTCCTGCATAATCCAATACCCTCTGCTCCATATTCAAGAGCAATAGCAGCATCTTCAGGTTGATCTGCATTGGCTCTAACACCAAAAAGTTTTCCTTTCTTCCTGATTTCATCTGCCCATCTTAAAATTCTCTTAGCATTGGTATTAAGCT
This sequence comes from Caldifarciminota bacterium, assembly GCA_027025255.1. Classification (GTDB taxonomy): domain Bacteria; phylum Hydrothermota; class Tepidihabitantia; order B3-TA06; family JALVRC01; genus JALVRC01. The sequence goes on along the minus strand of JALVRC010000089.1, from coordinate 3,514 downwards.
TAGGAGTAATAAGTTTGATTTCCTTTTGATACACATATCCGGATGTACCGTCTATAGTAATAATATCCCCTTCTTTTATAACAATAGAATGTCCAACCCTGATTTCCCTTCTTTCCATATCTATATATAGATCATCACACCCTACAACACAAGGCTTACCCATACCACGAGCTACAACTGCAGCATGTGAAGTTTTACCTCCTGTAACAGTCAAAAACCCTTCTGCTCTTGCCATTCCTGCAATATCATCTGCTGAAGTCTCCTCTCTTATAAGAATTACCTTTTGCCCTTTATCTGAGAGTCTAACAGCATCTTCTGCTGTTATAACAACTTTTCCTACAGCAGCTCCTGGAGCTGCAGCTATACCTTTAGCAATTGGATCTAACTTCTTTTTATCCACATCTGGATCAATCATAGGGTGCAGGAGATTATCAATATCATCGGGTTTTATTCTTAAAATAGCCTCTTCTCTTGTAATAAGCTCCTCTTTAACCATATCTGAAGCTATTTTCACAGCTGCAACAGCAGTTCTTTTCCCTGTTCTTGTCTGCAAAATCCACAGTCTGGACTTTTCAACAGTAAACTCTACATCTTGCATATCCTTATAATGCTGTTCAAGCTTCTTAAATATCCGAGTTAACTCTTCAAATATATGTTTAAACGTTTTGTCGTTTTCCATCTTTGTAAGAGATTTTGGTGTTCTTACACCAGCAACAACATCTTCTCCCTGAGCATTTATTAGATATTCACCGTATGGCTTCTTAGCTCCGGTATTAGGATTTCTTGTAAATGCAACACCTGTCGCGCTATCATCTCCCATATTACCAAAGACCATAGCCTGAATATTTACAGCTGTGCCCCAATCCTCAGGTATATCGTATATACGTCTATATTCTATTGCCCTTTCATTATTCCATGATTTAAATACGGCGTCAATAGCCATTTTAAGCTGTTTCTTAGGGGTATTTGGAAAATGTTCTCCAATCTTTTCAAGGTATATCTTTTTATAAATCTTTATAAGCTCTTTTAACCCCTCTACTGAAACCTGGTAGTCAAACCTGGCACGCTCCCTCTCCTTTACTTCTCTTAAAGGCTTCTCAAACAAAACCCTTGGTATACCCTGAACAACATTAGAAAACATCATTATAAACCTTCTGTAAGAATCGTATGCAAATCTCTCATCATTTGTCTGTCTTATCAAACCATCAACTGTTTTGTCCGTAATACCCAGATTTAAAATAGTATCCATCATGCCGGGCATTGAAATCCTTGCTCCGGATCTAACACTAACAAGAAGAGGATTTGAAGTATCTCCTAATTTTCTTCCAGTCAACTCCTCAATATGCATAATGCCTTTATCTACCTCATCACTGTATCCTTTCGGATATCTACCCTTCTTTAAATAAGCAATACATAACTCACTTGTTATTGTAAACCCAGGGGGGACAGGAAGTCCTATCGTTGCCATTTCAGCAAGATTTGCTCCCTTACCGCCCAAAACGTTTTTCATATCGGCATTCCCATCGGCTCTGCCACCGCCAAACCTATAAATAAATTTCATTCAACCTCCTTTAGTCTATATCTGTGCATGTTAATCCCAGTAATTATATATATTTTTTGAAGAATGTCAATAAAAAGAATTCTATCTCCTTAAATAATCTATCTATAGTTCAACATAATCTTAAACCTTGACAAAAAATTTATTTTATGTATAATAAAATATGAGTAGTAAAAAAACAGATGTAAAAAATGCGGATTTGAAAATCCCTCTGATTTTAAATTTTGTGGAAAATGTGGAACTCCTTTAATAACAATCGATAAAAGAACTATCCAGATTGCTCTTGATAATATTCCTGACTTGCGTAAACAAAAAATGCAAATAGAATCAAAGAGAAAAAAAGGTGAACGAAGAAGAGTAATTATTATATTTGCTGAAGTAAAAGGACTAACGGATAAAACAAGAATTAATATAGTAAAAAGCCTAACAAATATAATACATAAATACGAAGGATACATTGATAAGGTTTTCTCTGATACAATCATGGCTCTTTTCGGAGCTCCCATTGCTCATTTTGATGATACAGAAAGAGCTATACTGACTGCCTTATCTATTAAAAAGGAGCTCTTAAACATTAATAAAAGACTTAATCTGGATTTAAGCATACGAATAGGCATTGCTCGTGGTCTTGTGTATGCAGGTGAGTATGCAAAAGAAGGAGAATATACTGTTCTTGGAAAATTCGTTAACCTTGCAAAACACCTGCAGGAGGTTTGTAAAGAAAATACTATCTACACCTCAAAAGAAGTGTTTGAATTGACAAGGCACCTTGTTTTATATAAAGATACAAAACAACTGGAGCTAAAAGGCATAGGAATTTATAAAGGATACGAATGTCATAAACTAAAACCTGTTGAAACAAGAGAAAAGGTTTTTGTCGGAAGAATAATATATTTAAGGACTCTAAATAAATATTACAAAAACCTTTCTAAAAAAGGGAAGACACTCTTTATAACAGGAGATAGAGGAATTGGGAAAACACGACTATGGAGAAGATTTAGAAATACTATCCAGGGAAAAAAGAATATTGTTATTGAAATCAGGGCTAAAGAATACCTTAAAAATGAACTGTATTATGCCCTAACACAGATGATAAATCAAATATTTGGATTAAGTAACGAAAATAATAAGACCAAGATTTTCACAATACAAAGGTTTTTCAATAAACTACCTCATCTTAACTTTACTATTCCTTACATAAAGTATATATTAAAGCTCCCTTTAACAGAAGAGGAACAAATTACTATTAATTTACTTGAGGAACAAAACAAGGAAAATATTATCTTTAATATTCTAATTAATCTTTTTGTTGAACTATCCAGAATCAATCCATTGATAATTACAATAGAAGATAGTCAGTACCTTGATGCTGGGAGTAAAAATTTCTTCAAATCTTTCTGTACGTTCACACATCTATCTAAAATTTTACTTCTTATGCTTCAATGGAAAATTGATACATCTTTCTCTAACGCTAAAGAAATCAGACTTAGACCTCTTAGTAAGAAAAATATACATGAATTACTAAGATTAAAACTTGATAACAGAAAAATTGGTAAAGATCTGTTTGATTTTGTTAGCAATAAGACAAAAGGAAATCCACTATTTATAGAAGAGCTTATAAGCGCATTAAAGGAAAAGAACTACATCACATCTGGATATATTGCTAAATTAAAAGGAAAAACCATAGAAGTTCCTGATAGAATATACGACATCATACTTTCAAGATTTGATATGCTAACTAAGGACGAAAAGCTTCTGCTTCAGTATTCTTCTGTAATTGGATTCGAGTTCTCATCCTTAATCCTGAAAATGTTATTAAGGGATAAAAATATTGAAAAAATATTAAAAAACTTAGAACCCAAAGATATTTTTGAATATGTAAAAACTGAAAAAATAGGTAAAAAAACATCTCGTATCTATTTTTTCAAGAATGAGAATATTAAAAAAGTTATATAT
>JALVRC010000088.1 GCA_027025255.1 Caldifarciminota bacterium | reverse complement strand
TATATATGGAGAGGAAGGATATATATATTTACAGATTGAGAGGGAAGAGTTGGTTAATGACTCTGTAGTAGATATTGTAATTAACATTAAAGAAGGTAGGCCTGCTTTTGTTAGAGAGATTAATATTTCAGGGAACGATTATACCTATGATAGAGTAATAAGGAGAGAAATTGTATTATTACCGGGTAGCAGGTTTAAGAGGTCACTTTTAATTCGTTCTCAGAGGAATATTTACAATCTTGGATTTTTTAGTGATGTTAAGGTTAATTTTAAGGAAGTTGATAGTAATAGAATTGATGTGTATTTTGTAGTCAAAGAAAAGATTAGCGGACAGGCTAACATATCTGCATCTTATTCTGCTCAAGAAGGTATAGTTGGTACATTTACAGTTTCTCATCCAAATGTTTTTGGAACAGGTAGAAAAATATACATAAAGTTTGAAAAGGGAGCGACAAAATTTCAGGCTCAGAGCGGTTTTACAGAACCATGGTTTTTAGATTCTCCTACATCTGTTGGAGTTGATCTATTTTATAAAACTCTTAATTATCCTTATTATAAGAAAACAGATGCCGGATTGGCTTTAAATTTTTCTAAGCCTTTATGGATAGATTTTACACGGGGATATCTGGATTTTGGACTGAAAGGGGTTATTTTAGATACAATTAGTGGTTTAAGTGATATTTTAAGAGGTACCAAGTATGCAATAAATCCAGATGATTATCCTGTAATAGATGTTTCTAATAGCTTTGGAATAATTAGAGATAGTAGAGATTATAGGATAAATGCTTCAAAGGGTTTATTTATTTTATTTGGTGTTGATGTTTCTGGCTATGGTTTTTTAGGAGATATTCATTTACTAAAAACTACAGTTGATTACAGATATTATTATCCGATATATTGGAAGTTTGTAGCAATTACTAAGGTTAAAACAGGTTATATGATACCGTTAAGAGTTAATCAAACTGTTCCAATTTACAGACGTTTTTATGGCGGAGGTCTGAATTCGGATGGTATTGTAAGAGGCTATACGGACAGAAGTTTAGGCGTTTATTATAAAGGTAGTGGTGGATCTTTTAATGCTGGTGGAAATGTGGTTTTTTCCATGAATTATGAATTAAAATTAAAGATTAATGATAATCTTGCATTTTTAGGCTTTTTTGACATCGGCAATGTATATGAAGACATTTCCAATATGAATCTTTCTACCTTAAAGAAAGGAGTTGGTTTAGGAGTAAGAATTCAAATTCCTTTAATGGGAATTATTGGTTTTGATATGGGATACGGATTAGATAATAAAAAATGGGTACCCCATTTTAAAATGGGAGGTGAATTTTGAGTAAAAAACGTATCCTGGTTGTTGATGATGAGGACAAGATACTTGATATTTTAAAACATATTTTAGAAGCCAAGAAATATTCAGTTAAAGTGGCCAAAAATGGTAAAGAAGCATTGAATAAATTTAATAGTTTTAAACCTCATCTTATTATTGCTGATATTATGATGCCTGATATGGACGGTTTTGAATTGTGCAAAAGAATAAGACAGGATAGTATTCATTTTAATGTAAGATTTATATTTTTAACAGCTAAAACAGATAAAAAAGATGAAGCCTTGGGTTTAAAATTAGGTGCGGATGATTATATAACAAAGCCCTTTGATATTGAAACATTGCTTTTAAGGGTTGAAAATAGATTAAAATGGATTAATATAGGACATGAGAATATTACAAATAATGGTCTTTTTACAGGTAATATAGTGGAAAATATACTCATAGAGATTCTTTCAATGTTGGAACTTGGAGAAAAAGAGGGAACTTTATATATAATTAATGATTTTGATAATGGAATTATTACTTTTAAAAATGGAGATATTGTAGAAGCCAAAACTGAGAAAAAATTATATGGTGAAAAGGCTATTTTCTTAATGCTGTCTTATAAGGATGGTTTATTCAGGTTTTTACCTAAAACAATTAGTGATAGTGAATATAAAAAGAAAAATTGTTTTAGTGTTTCTAAGTTAATACTTGAATGGGCTACTTTGTGGGATGAGTTTAAAAGGGGAGCTTCTAAAAAAAACATAACGAGTGAGGATTTTTATAATTATCTTGTAAAGACAAAATTATAAAAATGTTTTTCTTTATTATAAATTTCGCATATTATTTAGAAGGGGAGGATATATATAGATTTAGAAAGTGGTTTACAAACATAGCACTTTCTATTTATAAGTTTCACCCTGAAAAAATTGTTGATTGTGGAGATTTAGTAAGAATTTCATACAGAGAAGCGCTTAAAAAACATGATAAAACCTGGTTAAGAAATTTTGGAGGTTTGTTTCTTCCAACTATAGAAGACATCTCTTCATTTAATTATCCCAACATACCCGAAGTTGGGGTTAAAATATTTGCTTTGTCTGATAGTACCTATTCAACATGGGTTAGTACAAGATATATTTTTAAATATAATGTTTTCTTTATAGGTAAAGAGCTAAAGAATCTTAGATCAGGCGATCTTATCTTTTTTTATCAACACAGAAGTGATTATCATGTAATGATATATTTATATATAAATGGAAGAGGCTATGTTATATACCATACAGGTGGTGATAATGGAGAACTCAGATTAATACCTTTAGAGTTTTTCTTGAATTTTCCGTCTGCAAAATGGAGAATTAAACCTGACAACCCAAATTTTTTAGGCTTCTATAGATTTAAACTTTTAAAAAAGGAGTTTTAATATGAATCTAAGTATAAAAGAACTTTTTTCAAATAAAAATTTTAGAGAAATAATAGCTTTACTTTTGGAACTATTATCAAAAGATGAATTGGTAGATTTTCTTAGTAAAAAAACTCACTTATCCAAGGAAAATTTAATAAGATTATCCAAAGAAGATATTATTAACCAATGTGTTAATTTTATAGAAGAAAATAAAGACGGTAGTTTTTTTGAAATAATTGAACCAAAGGCAAGAAAATGGATAAACAAACTACACAGCATTGATACACCAAAATTATCAGAAGAATTTACAAAATTAATTCAAGAGGCTTTACACAATAACGAAGTCGGGGCTTTAATTTTTTCAATGATTACTGATGAAAGGAAATTTGTCAGAAAAAATCTTGATAGGGTTTTAAGAGAAATCTCCTCAGGTATTAATAGAACGAAAATGGAAGACAAAGAATTTCAATTATTTATAAATCATTTTTATAGAGAGTTTTCTGATTGGAAAAAACGTACAGACAATAGATTGGATGAAATACTTTTTTTATTGCGTCAAATTGAGAAACATGTAGATTTTGCTAAAAAACATGAAGAAACGAATGAATATACTGAATCGAAAGAAAAAATAGGAATATTCGTTGACACACAGAATTTATATCATGCTGCTAAAGATTATTATTTTGCAAAAGTTAATTATGAGAAACTTTACCACTTTGTATCTAAAGAAAGACAGATTATTAAAGCCGTGGCTTATGTTATTAATAATCCAGGAGTAGACCAATCTAAGTTTATTAATGTTTTAAAACAATGTGGATTTGAAGTTAGGAAGGAAGATCTAATAGTAAGAGGGGATGGGACAGCTAAAGGAAATACAGATGTTGATATTGTCATGGATATTATGCAGAGTTTAAAGTTGGTTGATACAATTGTACTAATTAGTGGCGATGGTGATTTTGCTACAATGATTCAAAGAATAAAAAACGAAGGTAAAAGGGTTGAAGTTTATGGCTTCCCACAGGTAACTTCTTTGCGTCTAAAAGAAATCGCAGATCAATACATTCCGATTGGGGAGGAGATTTTATTACGGGAAGAATAATACCTTGATTCCTGACAAAATATTGCTTACTAAGATAAAAAGGGCGGATCTTCGTGCTAAACTTATAGTAGAAGGATTTATTGAAGGATTTCATAACAGTCCTTACAATGGATTTTCTTTAGAATTTAGCGATTATAGAGAATATTTACCCGGAGATGACTTAAGATATATAGATTGGAAAATCTTTGCTAAAAAAGAGAAATATTACATCAAAAAATTTCAAGAAGAAACTAATCTTAATGCATTAATTTTATTAGATAAATCTGCATCAATGGGTTTTGAAAATAAAATAACTTATGCAAGTGATATTGCAGGAAGTCTTGCTTATTTATTATATATTCAGAGAGATGCTGTAGGACTTTTAAATTTCACAGATAGAATAGAGGAATATTTACCAAGTAAGTATAGGATAGGATACATAAGAAATATTTGGAAAATTCTAAACTACAAAGCTCATAAAAGAACAACCTCTTTTATAAACATTTATAAGTATTTATTGCCTATACTAAAGAAACGTGGTCTTTTGATTCTGATTTCAGATTTATATGCTGATGAAGATGTTATAAAGTCTTTTAAGTTGCTAAAGTCTTCCAGGCATGATATAATTGTTTTTCATGTTCTTTCAAAATATGAGAAATCTTTCCCTTATAAAGGCAAGATAGCTGTAAAAGACATAGAAACAGGAGAGAAGATTGTTGTAGATGCACATTTGATTAAAGAGAGCTACAAAAAAAATTTCGATAAATATATTTCTAATTTAAGAACCACTTTAGCTTCAATGTATATTGATTATGTACCTGTTTATACAGAAGATTCATTAGATATTGTTTTACTTGAGTTTTTGAAAAAAAGAAAAAAACTTAATTGAAATTTCTTTCACCTTTTAACTTAATATATCTTTCTTTAGCCCTAATCCCGATAATTATTCATTTCCTTTCAAAATTTAAAAATAGAGAGATTTATTTCCCAACAGTAAAGTTATTTAAAACCATACTTAAACATGAAATTGGTAAATTACGTATTAAAGAAATTCTACATCTTATATTAAGAACCCTTGCTTTAACTTTGCTTTTATTAACCTTTTCTAAACCGCAAATTGCAGACTCAAACAACAGCGCTAATGAAATTAATTTAATTATCGATAATTCGTATAGTATGGAACCTGTAAAAGGAAAAATCATACATAGTTTACATAACATTAATGCGAAAGTTATAAACCTATATCTACTGTCAGGTGAGAAAAAAAGATTTTTTTCAAAAAAGAGTTTGATTGATTACGTAAGAGAAAACATATCTACCTATGGTTCATTCACACTTAATTCTTTGACAGGTAAGCTGGATACATCAATAAAAACATCTTCTCCAAAGAATAATTGATTTTCTTTATTCTCCTCTATAAATTCAAGCCTTCCTTTTCCTATATAAACACCATCAATATAAA
>JALVRC010000087.1 GCA_027025255.1 Caldifarciminota bacterium | reverse complement strand
ATATTTTATTGATGAAGGCTACAATGTTAGCTATTACAAAAGGAGATTAAGCATTGTTGAGGAAAGGCTTAGAAAGATTAACAGCGCAAAGACAATTGATGATTTTGATAGGATAATTCATGATATGGGATTTTTTAGAATTATGGAGGTCCTATGAAATATAAAAAAGAGGGCTTGTTGCCATATTTAAGTGTTAACAACAATGTTTTTGGTGTTGTTGATATGCAGGGATTTACTAAGCTTACAGAGAGTTTTGTTGAGGATCCTGTGTATGGAGCAGAGCGTATAAGTGAACTTATACAGGAGATTTTCACCCCTGCTGTTAATTTTGTTGTTAAGAATAAAGGTAATATAATTGGTTTTACAGGTGATGGTTTTGTGTTTTCTTTACCAGATCAAAATGTGTTTGACCGGCTTAAGGCGCGTTTTAATGACATTCTTGTAAATTATGCAAAGAAAACAGATGTTAATATATCATTTAGAATGAATAAATACAAAAAGCCTTTATATTTTCACACGATTGAAGGTAAAAACAGTAGTTTTTTTTTCTATCATTATAAAAAGCCTTCGAATATTGTAAGTATTGATTATAAAAAAGCGTTTCCTGAGGACATATTTAGTATATTTCAAACCAAATGGCTTGGTAAGCTTATTGAGGTTCCAATAGGTTTTGTAAACATTGATAAATCATATAAACCTTCAGAGCTTAGTAAGTTTTTCAGGTTTATGGTTGACAAGGCATATAATTATGGTATATATTTAAATAAGATTTTATATGAGGATAAGGGCTGGAGTATACTTCTAACCTCAGGTGATCCTGTATTTGTTGATAATTCGCCTAAGATTATGATAAATTTTTTAAAAGAGATATTTGATGAATTTTCAGATGATATAGAATTAAAAGCAGGAGTAACACTTGACAGGGCTTTTGCAGGTATAATTGGAAGTTCTATGAGATGGGAATATACCTTTATAGGTCGTGGGGTAAATCTTGCGTCAAGAATATCTACTGCGTTGAAGCCTGCTCAGATAGGGGTTGATACTACATTCAGGAATAAGACCATGCTATCCTTTAAATTTAATGAAATAATGAGATTTAAGCCAAAGGGATTAAGGCATGAAGAGATTGTATATAGTGTTGTTCCACTAAAAAAGACAGAGGTAGAATTTGCTGGAAGGGAAGAGCTTATTAAAGCAGTGAGTGAAAAGCTAAATACCCCATTGGTATGTATGTATATTGAGGGACCTGCTGGTATAGGGAAAACAGCCTTAACAAATGAAATCTTAAAGAAAGCAGGAAAGCAGTATATTATACTGCATTGTGAGATAAACAGCTTTGCATTTGCTCCTTTTGAGAGCTTTTTTTCAAGGACAGGTAGCATATATAATTATATATCAGACGTTAGAAAGAAGCAATTTTTTAAAAATTTAGCTTTTTTAAAGGATGAGAATGAATACAGAGAATTTGTAAAGGACGTTCTGTTATCTGTGAAAGATGACATTGTTATTTTTATTGATGACCTTCCGTTTATGGATGAGATGAGTTTATCAGTAGTGCGATGGCTTTTAACAGAAGAATTAAAGCATATAAATTTAGTTTTCACTGGAAGAGATTTTAAGGGCATTGGATTTTTAAGTTCAAAGTTGAATGTATATGAAGTTAACAAGATAGAGCTTAAGGGTTTAGGATACGAAGAGATATTCTTGCTTATAAAAAAACTTACTAAAGCGATACCACAGAAAAGATTTGCAGAGCAGATTGAAAAGGTGACAGAAGGGAACCCACTATTTATTGTTAATATCATAGATTATTTAAGAAAACACGACAGATTACAGGTAAAAGGAAATAAAGTTTTACTGAAAACAGAACTTAATGACATACCTTATTCTTTAAAGGAATTTATACGCAAAAGGCTTAATGAGCTTGAAGTTGATGTAAGAAGGTTTTTGGAGGTTGGAAGCATTGTAGGTGATAATTTTGAGACAGATATTGCCTTAAGAGCAGCAGATATAGTTGATGAGAAAAGCGATAGTGTAATTAACAAAGCTATAGAACACAAGATGATAACTATTCAAAATACCCTGTTAAGTTCATTTTATCATGCACTTGTCAGGGAGACAGTGTTTTATAAGCTTTTAAAAAAAGAGGTAGTATCACTAATCAATGCAGTAGTTATTGAATATGAGAAAAAGGGTGATGCTTTCTTATTATTTAAAGCAGGAAGATTGCTTGAAGAAGAGGATAATGAAAGAGCTATTGCTTTTTACTTTAAGGGCCTTGATATGGCGATAAAAGAAGGAAAGATAAGGGTATCAGTCCTTATCTTTAAAAGGCTTTTGCAATTAAGCCTTAAAGAGAGCGATACAGTTAAACTTTTAAAGCTTTCAAAAAACATGGTTGGTATGGTGTGGGATATGGATACACTGCACAGAATTGCAAATGTAATACAAGGTCTAAGTAATGAGAAAATAGAAGAGATAACAGAAAGGATACATCATTTTGCAAATCATATACTTTCGGCTCTTAGGGATACTGATGTTGCGTATAAGCTTTTAAAAATCTTCAGAACTGTTGTTAAAAGACCAGACTTTACGTATTATTTAACACTGGCAAAGCTATATATTGTGAAAGGTGAAATGCATGTAGCTGAAAAACTGTATGAATTTGTTTTGAAATACAAATCATTTAAAAAGGTGGAAAGGTTTGAGTTGTATATTAGTCTTCTTGAGTTTTACTTTTTTCATAAAGTAAATATAGAAAATGTGAAGATTTACCTTAAAAAATTGAATGATGTTAAGAATGATGTTCAGTTCCCTATTTGGATTTTAGAGTATCTAAATATGATGAGTTCTATATATTTACACTGGCAGCAGTATGATAAGGCTGAAAAATATATATTTGAGACGTTTGCTCTGGCAAAGAAACTTAAAAATCGGGCGATTATGGGCGATATTTATAATAATCTTGCTATTGTCTATGGGCATAAGGCTTCTTTGTACGGAGATAAAAAATACAAAAAACTTGCACTTATGTATAGCAAAAGGGTATATAAATTACTAAAAAAGAACATGGTATTAAATTTTCTTCCACTAATAACCACAAATCTTGCAACTACATATTTTAAAGCAGAAGATTTTAAGAACGCTTATAAGTACTACAAACTGGGTCTTCTCTACGGTAAAGAAATCAATCATCCTGTTGAAGTGCCTTTTACATTGACAATGTTATCAAGAATGTTACTGCATACAGGGGCATACAGGCTTGCTGCGAATCTTGTTTCTAACATTAAGAATACTTCCTCTTTAGATCTTAAAACATATTCATATCTTATGACATATTATTTTATAACACACAATAACAAAGATATTGATTTAGCTTTAGAAAAAGCTGTTTATGTTTCTAAAGAGCATATTATTCAGCCTTTAATGGATTATATACGGTATGGATATATTATTGAATATCAAAAAGGGGGAAATTTTAATGAATATGTTAAGCGAATAAGAATGCTAATTAATGAGGATAAGGTGGTTGTGGATAATGTTAAAAATACATTGCTACAAATAGATAAAATGAAGGCATGTTCCATAAAGAAAAAGGATTTTCAAGGGGCGAAAAAACTTTTAGAAACAGGTAATTTTGATATAAGAAGTCTTATTGTAGTTATTGAATATGCCCGATGCATATTTAAAAAGGATAAAAAAGAGGCAATAAGTATTTTCAAGTATGCATTGCGTATTGCAAGAAGAATGAAGGCTTTTCCCTATGAGAAAATTGTATATGGATATTTTATTGATGAAGGCTACAATGTTAGCTATTACAAAAGGAGATTAAGCATTGTTGAGGAAAGGCTTAGAAAGATTAACAGCGCAAAGACAATTGATGATTTTGATAGGATAATTCATGATATGTAGCAATAAATAAACAAAAAATAGTAAAAAAGGAGGTCTTTCAATGAGTGAATACGGTGAAAAAGAGGCGAAAAAAGGTTTGAATGAACCATTACCTGTAATTGAGAGCTTCCCTAACCAATTTAAAGGTGAAGAGAAAAGATACAGGATTCATATTGAGATTCCTGAATATACCTCAGTTTGTCCTAAAACAGGACTTCCTGATTTTGGAGAGATAAGTATTGATTACGTACCAAAAGATAAGTGTGTTGAGTTGAAATCTTTAAAAGAATACATTCTTGCATACAGGAATCTTGGCATTTTTTATGAGAATGCAGTAAACAGGATATTTGAAGATTTTATGAATTATATAGAGCCTTATGCTTTAGTGATTGAAGGTTTTTTCAATCCCAGGGGTGGTATTTATACTACTGTAAGGAGGGAGTTTGGAAAGCTATAAAAAGATTACACCTGTATTTGTTTTGATTGGTTCGATATTTATATCAACATTAATAGTATCCAATATTATAGCAGTAAAGTTGATAAGTATCTTTGGTATTGTTTTACCTGCAGCTGTAATTGTCTTTCCAATAACATATATATTCGGTGATATTTTGACAGAGGTTTACGGATTTAGAAGAGCTCGTATGGTTATATGGCTTGGGTTCTTTTCAAACTTTGTTGTTGTTATATTTATAGTTTTAGCACAGATACTTCCTTCTGCCAGTGTTTGGAAATCTGATGAGGCATTTTCACAGATACTCGGTTTTGCCCCAAGGGTACTTATTGCTTCTTTTACTGCTTATCTTTTTGGCGAATTCTCAAATTCAATTGTGCTTTCGCGTGTTAAGATATTTACAAAGGGAAAGTTTTTATGGATAAGGACAATTTCTTCAACGCTTATTGGAGAGTTTTTAGATTCGTTTGTATTCATAACCATTGCATTTATTGGCTTACTCCCTCTACATGTTGTATTACGAATGGCTTTTTTTCAGTGGGCATTTAAGGTCTTATATGAAATAGCAGCAACACCAGTTACATATTTGATTGTTGGTATTGTAAAAAAGAAAGAGGGTAAAAAATACCTCTATGCAGTACATAACTATAGCCAAGGAGAATCACCATCATCTAATGGATTAGAAAAGTCTGGAGTAACAGTTCGTGTCTATATTGGTCAAACTTTAGTGCGTACTTACAAAGCATCTCCAGAGAAGGTAGGTAATGTTTGGGTTGTTTTTGGTATTGATGAAAATGGAGCTTTTCACGATATTAACTCTTATTTAGGAACAACAAAAAGTTCAGATGGCGTAAAAAAGATAATGAAAGACATTTTACTTTCAGGAAATTTCAATTCACAAAGTGTCATTACAAGTTCACAAAAAGAACAGGCTAGAGAATTA
>JALVRC010000086.1 GCA_027025255.1 Caldifarciminota bacterium | reverse complement strand
GTTCCATATATATATATAAGAACCAATAATACATACGAACCAGGAAAGAAAATAGAGTTTTATGCTGAGACATTTGATGTCGGATATTTATATATAAGAATATATAAAGTGGATAACCCTGTAGATTTCTTTCTAAAACAAAAAAATCCTTTTTCTATTGATAAGCCTTACATGCAAGAGAGGCCTTTGTCCTCCTGGCTGTACAATGATTTGTATAAAAGGTTAAGGCTTTACAGCAGGTATTATTTAAGGGATATAACAACGTATGATTTTAGAAATCGTATGAAGAGGTTTCTTGGTTTATCTTCTCCTGAATTAGAAAGTAATCTAAGGTTCAAAAAAGCTGTTAAAATGGATTATCATCCTTTTCCATTAAAAGGATATAGGCTTTTGCGAAAGGAGAAAAAGATTTTACAGAACAAACGGTATGCTTATTCAAATTTAAATTTATCTCCTCTGCCGCAAGGAACCTATATTTTAGAGGCGTCATACGGCAATCATGTAGTTTATGTCCCATTAATAGTTAGCAATAGAATGCTTATTGTTAAAGAAGGTGCTGACAAATTAGATTTAATGATGTTCAATATAAATACTGGTGAACCTGTACCTAATACCCTGTTTTACATAAAGGATAAACATAAGCATGTTTATAAGGTACGTTCGGATCATAATGGACTTGCGGTTATCTCATCTTCAAGATTGGACAGAAAAAATTATATTTTTGCAAGAGACAATAAAGGTAATATGGCTCTTATTTCTATTTACAGGTATAATTCTGGGGAGCGCTGGAAGAGGTATATCTATACAGAAAGACCAGCCTATAGACCTCAACAATGGGTATATATAAAAGTGATTAGCAGAGTGTTCAGAAATGGTAGATATGTTGTTTGTGGACATGAAAAACTACCTCTTGCTGTTTATGATTCGAGGGATAAGGTTGTTTTAAGAGACACTGTTATTACAAATGATTTTGGAACTGCTGTTGATTCTCTGTACTTACCTGATAATGCTGTTACAGGTGTTTATTCTATTTATATTGATAAAGAGGATACTTATGAATATACTGATTTTTTGGTTCAGGAGTATATAAAGCCAGAGTTTGAAATACACGTCAAAAAAGGCAAAGAAAAATATTTTAATGGTGATACTATAAGGCTTAAGATAAGTGCTCGCTACTACTATGGGGGAAAGGTAAAGCAAGGTAAAGCAGTGATAAACATATATAAGTTTGATTATTATTATTTCTACGAGGATTTTCTTGGTAAGGTAGAAAAAACATTTAAAAACGGAACACTTACTGTTGTTTATCCGATAAATCTTGATAATGAGGAGAATAACAGATTTTCATACAGATTTGAGATAGATATAAGTGATGCTTCAAACATCGTTGTTAATAAAAATTATAGTGTTGATGTTTTTAGGTCTAAGAAAAAAGTTGAACTTAAACTTAAGAGTTTTCTGGTAAAGTTAAATACTCCTTTAAGGGCAAGTATATATTTAACGGATGTTTTGAGTGGGAAACTTACCTCAGGAAAGGCTCATGTAGAGATTTTCAATAATGCAAAAAAAATGATGGTGTATAAAGGGGATGTTTATTGTGATTCAGGTCTTGCCCATATACAATTTACTCCAACAACAGGAGGGAGTTATAAAATTGTTGCAAGTACAAAGCATGGAAAAGATCTCTGGGTTGATGAAAGCTGGTTCTGGGTAAGTGATTATAGCTATTCTTATGGTCAGGGGCTAAAGATAATTTCAGATAAGAAGAATTTTATGAGTAAAGAGAAAATGAAACTTAAAATATTAACACCTGAGAAGAATATGTATCTATGGATAACAATAGAAAGAGAGAATATTCTTAAGTCTTTTGTTCTGCGTTCACATGGTTATATACTTGATTTTGAGGAAAATGCCAAAAAAATGTATGGGCCGGATTTCTTTCTTAGTGTAAATGGAGTAAAATATAAGAATCATTTTTCGGCTGAGGAGCATTTTTATATAGATAGTGATATTTCAAGGTTAAAGCTATTAGTTAAAACTGAAAAGAAGACCTATCATCCAGGAGATAGTGTAAGATTTTTAATATTTGCTCAAACAGTAAAAGGTAAAAAGCCTTCTGCAGAGCTCTCTTTTGCTCTTGTGGATAAGGCTATATATGGTATAAGTAGTGAATTTTCATCGCCTATTTATGATTTCTTCTATAAAATGGATTACAATCAAATCAGTACATTTGTATCAACGTATTCTTCCTTCTATTCTTCTGACAGGGAAGAGCTTTTCAGTAAAGAGAAAGGCAAGGAGGTTGTTGCAGCGTATAAGGGAGAGGGTGATATAACAATAAGGAATTTGTTCAAGGATGTTGCCTTTTATAAGGGCAACATTAAGTTGAAAAAAGGGAAAGCAAGTGTAGATGTAGTTCTACCTGATAATCTAACAACATGGGTTGCCCGTGTTGTAGGGGTTAGTAAAAAAACAGAGGTGGGTGATTGTAAATACGAGATTCTTGCTACTAAGGATTTTCTTTTGCGACCTGTTCTCCCTCAGTTTTTCACTGAGAGGGATAGCCTTATTCTTAAGGTTATAGTAGAGAAAAAAGCAAATGACAATCTTTCCAATGTTGATTTTAACTACAGGTTTACAGGTCCTATAAATAAGAAAGAGGGCCATAGAAGATTAACCTTTTTTGAGGACAGGGCTATTTTTGAATTGCCAGTGAGAATTACAGGAGAGGGTACAGTAAAGGCTGTTTTTACTGCAAAAAGCGGGCAGTACAGTGATGGTATTGAGAAGACAATTCCGGTTCTGCCTCATGGACTTAAGGTCGTTAGCTCAATAGGTGGTCTGGTGTCAGGTACCTATAGAAAGAAGCTTGAGGTGGAAAAAGGCTCTCTTATCTCTTTATATGTAAATCCAGTGTCATCACCTGAAAAAATTGTTCTTTCCGCAATAAATTACCTGAAAGGATATCCTTATGGTTGTGTAGAGCAAACACTGTCTAAATTTTTACCAGATCTTGTGGCTGTTGAAATACTTGATGGTGTTAAGGAGCATAGAAAAGAAATAGATGATATGGTGCGCAAGGGCCTCTCAAGGCTTATAGCTTATCAGCACGAAGATGGAGGATGGGGTTGGTGGATGAATGATAATTCGTCTTCAAGAATGACTGCATATGCTCTTTACGGATTACTCTACGCAAAGCGTCTTGGGTATAAAATAGATAACAGCGTGTTCCTTGAGGGATTTAATTATTTAGAGGAATATTTAAAAGGTTACTCAGGTAAAAAGGGGAATGATTTTGTTAATGCTCTGTATACATACTCATTTAGTAAAAGGAAGATTTTTAGATTTTTGAAAGGTATTCAGTTTGATAGGCTTTCCATGTATAGTCTTGCCATGCTTGGAGAGATATACTTATCTGTTAATGATAGACATAGAGCAGGCATTATAAGAAAGCTTATTCTTGATAGGGCAATAGTAAAAGGAGATAAGCTACACTGGGAAAGTGGAGCAAGGTATTCATGGTATGGGAATCCTTTTGAGGCTACAGCACGTGTATTAATGTTCCTTATAAAGTTTAAAGAGAGTAAACAGACCCTGGATAAGATTGTATATTATCTCATATCCACATTTAGCCATGGTAAATGGTATTCAACAAAGGATACTGCACTCGGTATACTCGCATTGTTGAGGTATCTTGATAAATATCCTTCTGAACATGGTCAGGAGAGTGTTAATATTGTTGTTAATGGTAAATCAGTTGCAGATATATCTCAAAGAGACACATTATCTTATAACTTTATTTCAAAGGGACGCAATACAATTGAGGTAAAGAGCAAAGGAAGGCTATTTTTGGATGTTTCAGCTTCATACTATACAAAGGATGAGAATATTAAAGACCATGCAAACCATCTGTATGTTAGTCGTGAATACTATGTTCTAAAGTATGATAGCAAGGCTCAGACATATGTAGAAGAACCATTAAACGGGCCTGTTCATATAGGAGACAGGATTAAGGTCGTTCTTACTGTTTCCAGTGATGATTATGATAATTATGAATATATTGTTCTTGAGGACCCTATCCCTTCAGGTTTTCAACCACTGCAGCAAACACTTGAAGAAGAGGATGAAGAGGAAGAATACTATTATTCATATTGGTGGTCATCAAGGGAAGATTATAAGGATAAGGTTGTATTCTTTTTTAGATACTTTGATGAGAGCAGTCTGAGTTATATAATTACACCTTATCTTAAGGGTAGGTACCATGTAATGCCAGCACGACTGTCAATGATGTATTTCCCTGAATACAAAGGCAATTCAAAGGAGAAGATAATATTGGTTCAATGAACCAGTTAAATTGATTTAAAATGATACTTTTTATCTGATAAGTATACTACCAGCAATCGCTACTGCAATACCGAGAATAGCAGACATTATTGTTATGGGAAAAATTGCTTTCCTGTCATTTGTAGCCACAAGAAACAGTATAGGTATTGCTGAAATTTCACCGATAATCAACCCTTTTATCCAGGGTGCTATGCCCCAGGAAACAAATGGAATTATTAATCCAAGGACAAGCCAGTGTGTAAACGCGGAAAGATTTGCGTATTTGTCCATTTTTTGAATTATCATCGGAATAACATCAATTATTCCTGCGATTATCCCAATTGCTAAAGCAATTAATATATGATTCATTTTTCCTCCTTTGTTTAAAAATTACCTCACCTCAAAAGCATGATACATGCTAAAATACTATACAGTAAAGATGCAATGTCTAGTCTCCCTTATTTATCAAAAATAATCTACTAAAACAGGAATATTAAATCCAAATTGTTATTCAGGGTATGAGTATCTCAATCTGCTGCTGTATGCATAGATCTTTTACCTCTTATTTATCCATAGATAATTTCACCTTTTTCTTTGGCTTCATTTATTATCAAGGAATGTCCCTTTTCCCATTCTATGTCAGAATAATATACAATATCAAAGGGCTTCATAACCTTTTCAATTAAATTCCAATGGATATCTTTTGTTAAATAAACAATATCAAATATATCTTTATTCCTGAATGCTTTTGAGACAACAATTATATCAACGTCGCTATCTTCTTTCTCCTCTTTTGCATAAGAGCCGAAAATGATTATTTTATCAACCGTTATTCCTATTTCTTTAAGTAATTCTATTAAAGCTTTTTTTATTTTTATAATTTTTCTTTTAGCCATTGCACTAAATCGTTCGTTTGTTTTTGCTTTTCATTCAACAATTACACCCAAAAACCAAACCATGTCAAGT
>JALVRC010000085.1 GCA_027025255.1 Caldifarciminota bacterium | reverse complement strand
CTTTAAATGCAACAAAAAATGATAGTATCTATAATAGTTCAGAAATTTTCCCTGAAAAAACTGTTGTTTTATCATCAACTGGTGAAATGAGAGACATCCAGATTATAACTGTAAATATTTATCCTATAAAATATATACCTAAAGAAGGGAAAATTATTCTTATTAAAAGAATCATCTATGAAATTGAATACGAGAATAATTCTTTTACCTCTATTAAAGGCTCTCAAACATTTTATAATGCTTTAAAAAATCAAATACAAAACAAGAATTTTCTTAATAGAATTTCGCTTGCACCTGACTATGATCATATAATTATAACAACGAATGCCTTAAAAAATGCCTTTGAAAGACTTAAAGAATGGCAATGGTCATTAGGAATTAAAGATACAATTATTCTTTGTGAAGACATATACAGTACTTATACAGATAATGATAACCAGGAAAAGATACGACATTTTATCAGCGATGCAGTAAACAATTGGGGAGTTAAATTTGTATTGTTAGGAGGTGATGTTTCTCAAGTGCCTGTGAGAACTGCATATTCATATCAATCCGGAGCAGGTTATTTTAATGACGAAGACTCTTTAAAATGTGATCTATACTATGCTGATATTGATGGCAATTGGGATAGTAACAATGATGGACTTTACGGAACAAAAAACGATAATGTTGATATGTATCCTGATATAATGATAGGAAGAGCTCCTGTAAATGGTCCTACTCAGGTAGAAAATTTTATTGATAAGGTAATAGCTTATGAAACTCATCCTGATACATCAAATACTTACGATGTTTTGATGTTAGGTGCTCATCTTGATGCTTCATCAGATGCTGGAGTACTTAAGGATCAGGTAGAGACTAAACTTCCCGCACAATTTAAACCGACAAAAAAACTTTATGACAGAGATAACTCAGCAAATAAATCTGCTTTCATTACGGAATTTAATAAAGGGTATAATTTATTTAATCATGCTGATCACTCCAACACTTCTGTAATGGGGACTGGGAATGGAGAAGATATTACAAAAAGTGATGCTGACAATTTTACAAATAAAAACAGACAAACAACCATCTTCAGTATTGGCTGTTGGGCAGCTTCTTTCGATTATGATTGTATTGCAGAGCATTTTGTTAATAATCAAAATGGTGGGGCTATAGCTTTTGTTGGTAACTCGAGATACGGTCTTTACTATCAAGGACATCCAGAAATGTTAAGCGGCGAATTTGATGTAGCCTTCTTTGAAAAATTATTTACTTCTGATTCATCTTATCTTGGATTAGTACTAAATCAAGCCAGAGAAACAATGATTTCTAAAGCTAAGAGTGATGATGGATATAGATGGTGTATGTATGTATTAAATCTTTTGGGAGAGCCATCAATTCAAGTGTGGAGAGAAAAACCTATAAAACCAGATGTAACCTTTCCGTCTTCTATCCATCTTGGAAATGATACAGTAGAGATTACTGTTAAAAGAAACAGTAATGTTTTATCAAATGCAGATGTTATACTATATAAAAAGGAAGAAATTTTTGAAAGAAAAAAAACTGGAACCGACGGGAGAGCAACTTTTGCTATTAACACAGTGTCTACAGGTTATTTACAGTTAAGAGTTAAAGGAACAAATATATCTGTATTTGCTGATTCAATTAATATTGTTGGAGAAGATTCGCTGAATGCAAATTTTACGGCTACCCCTACCTCTGGGAATGTTCCTTTAACTGTTTCATTTACAGATAATAGTACAGGAAACATTATCAGCTGGGATTGGAATTTTGGTGATGGTCAAACATCAAGCAAAAGCAGTCCAACACATACATTTTCTTCGGC
This sequence comes from Caldifarciminota bacterium, assembly GCA_027025255.1. Lineage (GTDB taxonomy): Bacteria > Hydrothermota > Tepidihabitantia > B3-TA06 > JALVRC01 > JALVRC01. The sequence goes on along the minus strand of JALVRC010000085.1, from coordinate 3,464 downwards.
TGGCACATACTCTGTACGATTAATTGTTTCTGACAGCTCTAAGAGTGATACTCTTTTAAAAAACAACTATATTACTGTAACTGATTCTACAACCGATTCACTAAATGCCGATTTTATTGTTCTTACAGATTCAACCGGCTGCGCTCCGTTAACAGTAAGTTTTGAGGATAGTTCAAAAGGTTCACCAACAGCATGGAGTTGGTCTTTTGGGGATGGAGAAACCTCAAATGAGAAAAATCCCTCACATATATATACAAAACCCGGGTCATTTTCTGTCCAGCTTATTGTTTCAAAAAACAGTACTTCTGATACTGTTCTAAAAAACAATTTAATTAATGTTGGTGATTCCTTGATAATTGATTTTTCTGCAGAACAAAGGAGTGGATATGCTCCTCTACTAAGGGGGTTTAGAACAACCTTCAAGCCAATTATATCTTTTGGAAATGTTGCGTCATATCTCTGGGAGTTTGCAGATGCTACATCAACAACGGATAGTATGCCTGTACACTATTTTTCCAAACCTGGAAATTATTGGATAAGATTGACAGCTACATCTTCTACAGGATGCAAATGTAAGGTATTTAAAGATAACTATATAACAGTAAAAGATAAACCTGATTCTGTTTTACTGCGACTAAATTCGAAAACAAATGTCATTGAGCTTATATCCCCTGAAGAAACAAAATATACATTAAGTATATACGATATAAAAGGTGGGCTTATCAAAACATTAAATATTTCTTTAGATATTGGAACAAATGAAATTCCAATAAACGAAAAATTCTCTAAAGGGGTATACTTTATAGTCTTAAATCATAAAGAAAGTATTAAAACCTTTAAATTTGTAATTGTAAAGTGAGGTTTACCATGAAAAAAATTTTTCTTTTAATAATAGTAATGTTTATTGGCTTTTCTTGTAGAATACGGGAATTAACCAGTACTCAGGTATGGAGAATATTAGATATTGATAAAAATGAAACAGATAGTTCATTATACAATACGGACTCAATTTTTTTTATAAAATCAAACGATAGCTTAAAGTTTAGACTGACTACCTATTCAGATTGGGGAAATTTAACTGATAGTGTTATTATTGGCATATATTTAGATACAGATAGAGATTCCTCCACAGGACTGAACAGTTCATTGATTTCATCAGGATGGTATTCTGTTAGAGATATAGGAGCTGATTACTTGATAATTATGAAGAAAAATGATTTTTCTTTGTATAGATGGGATAAAAACGACACAGTCTTTAGTTTTGTTGATACATTATCTTATGAAATTGAATCTAACAGAGCTGTAAATATTTCTCTCTTTTCAAACACTCTGACAATTCCTGATTCTTTACACATGATAATTATTATGGTAACTCACCTGGGAACTGTTAATGAATTTAAAGATTATTCTCCGGACAATATTAATACTCACTATTGCCTTTACAAAGACTCGGGATATATATCTTCTTCCTCAGCAATAAGCAAAATATTTGATTATTATAAAGGAGATCTCTTAAAAAAATATAGAGGTGATAAATGAAAAAGATATTATTTTTAAATTTTGGTCTATTTATTTCATTGTTTGCGTATAATGGATTATATGGTACAAGAGGAGGGACACACACATTTAGTGCTTTTTCTGAAAAGATGGGGGTGATTTATCTTAATGCTAACACTATTGGGTATTATGAACATATTATCAGACCTCCGGAAAGTTATAATTTTATAGATATATTCCCCTATGTTTCTGTTAGCGTTACCCCGTGGCACTACATAGAATTTTCTGGTTTTGCAAGCGGCTATTCATTTTATAATACTACTAATACCCACAATACTTATGGATTACAGGATATAGGTGGCATTGTAAAGGGAATACTTCCAATTTTAAAATCTTATAAACTAAGTTTTAATTTTTCAATAGTTGGTTTAGTAAATGCGACTTTAACAAATCCTATTAATTATTCAAACGACAGTTTAATTGCACAAGAGATTGGGTATCAACCCTTTATAAGAAAAGATCCAGAATTTGGCGGATTAGGACTATTTGGATTTGCTCTTTCAAGTTTTAGGTTTTCGTTTGGAGTTGGTTATATATACAGGAATAACCATTATATATTAGATAGTAGTTATATTGTTGGTCCAATCATACCTGGTACATTTCTCATAGAATTTACTCTAATAAAACCTGTTAACATCTTTAGCGAAGCTAAGGTTAACTATATACTACAGTCTCAATATTTAGACTTAGATGTATCAGGCGGGTTAAATTTAGGATTAAGTGGCGGTCCTTTTTTATTTAATATTAATATAGGAGGTGGATTAAATCCCATGAGTTATTCAACAACTTCCTATGCATTGTTTGGTATCTCCATTGGATTTGATTTTATGCCTCCTCTAAAGGCTTTCAAAGGATTAGTCCTAGACAAAAATACAGGAGAACCTGTTGCAGAAGCACTTGTTAAAGTAGAAGGGACTAGAAAAGAACTACAAACACTGACTGATTCTTCAGGTATATTTGTTTTTAAAGATTATAAAGCTGACCAGGGAATTATGATGGTAAAAAAAGAAGGTTATATAGAAAAGAGAATCTCATCTGAAGATATACCTAAAAAAACAGTTAAACTTGAGATTGAAAAACAGCCTTATACTAAATTTTTCGGATTTATTTATGATAAATATTCGAAGACCCCTTTAAGAGCAAGCGCCTTATTTGTTACCCCTGAAGGCAAAAACCTCTTTATTGAAACAGATCCTGTAAGCGGTTATTTTGAAATAGCATTAAAAAAAGGACTTTACACTCTAAATATCTCTTCTGAGGGATATATAAGTGAACATTATAGTCTCAGAATAGATAAAAATGATACTTTATATGAATTTTATTTGACAAAACATAAACCAGTAAAAACAAAAACCGTAAAAAAGCCTAAATGTTATACTAAAAGAATATTTTTTAGTCGTAGTTCTACAAAAATAGATTATGGTTTTTATCCTATACTTGACAATATTGTAAATAAAGCTTTGAAAGGGGAAATAAAACGAATTTCTATTACCGGACATACTGATGCAGTTGGTAGTAGTTCAAAAAACTATAGAATTGCCTTAAAACGAGCATATAATGTTTACAACTATTTAATTGAAAAAGGAGTTCCATATAATATAATCAATTATTCCAGCTCAGGAGAAACCAGACCTATTGGAGATAATAGACGTATCTCTGGCAGGAGACTTAATCGCAGAGTTGATATTAATATAACAGAATGATTTAAGTTATGTGAAGGATATTCAAGCATTAATTGATTTCTTTTCTGATATAAAAGAAATCAAAGAAGTAATATACGATATCATAAATAATAAAAGACCTCGTTTCTATGTAAAAGGGTCAGCTTTATCCCTTTTTCTTTCTTCTCTTAGTTTAAAAGGTAAAGTAATTTATTTAACAAAAAAAGAGACTGATATTTTAAATAG
>JALVRC010000084.1:476-1648 GCA_027025255.1 Caldifarciminota bacterium | reverse complement strand
GAAATATATTTTTCTAAAATAATTACCTGAATTGATACTTTACATAACAACAGTATATCATTATATATCAAATAATTAAAATTATACGCTATTTTCTGTCAAATACTAATTTTTTAAAGTTATACATTGAATCGGAAATTCATCATATCTCCATCTTTAACAATATATTCTTTACCTTCTACTGCCAATTTACCTGCCTCTTTCACTTTCTTTTCGCCTCCTAAGTTTACAAAATCATCATATTTTATAACTTCTGCTCTAATAAATCCTTTTTCAAAATCGGTATGTATTACACCTGCGGCTTGTGGTGCAGTATCACCAATATGAATAGTCCAAGCTCTTACTTCTTTTACACCCGCAGTGAAATACGTTTGTAAATTGAGTAATTTATAGGCTGCTCTTATTAGTTTTGAGGCTCCAGGTTCATCAAGACCTATATCTTCAAGAAACAATTGCCGTTCTTCATAATCGTCCAATTCGTTAATATCTGCTTCTGTGCCTACGGCTAACATTAGTAATTCTGCATTTTCATTTTTAATGGCTTCTTTTACTTTATCAACATAGACATTACCACTTACCGCAGAAGCATCATCAACATTACATACATATAAAACGGGCTTATCTGTAAGTAGTTGTAAAGGCTTAATATATTCTAACCTTTCATTTTCTGTTAAATCAATTATCCTAACAGAGGTTGCACTTTCTAAAGCATCTTTTACCCTATTAAGAACATCCACCTCTTTTTGTGCTTCTTTATCTCCTGTTCTTGCCGATTTTTTAGCTCGTTCTAATCGTTTTTCAACGGTTTCTAAGTCTTTTATCTGTAATTCAAAATCAATAATTTCCTTATCTCTTACAGGATCTATGGTTGATTCTACATGCACAATATTATCGTTGTCAAAACATCTCAATACATGTATTATAGCGTCTGTTTCTCTAATATTAGCTAAAAATTTATTTCCTAATCCTTCTCCTTTACTTGCTCCTTTAACCAAACCTGCAATATCAACTATTTCAACAACAGCAGGTTGTACACGCTCTGGATTTACAATTTCTGATAGTTTTTCTAATCTTTCATCAGGTACATTTACAACACCTACATTGGGTTCTATGGTACAAAAAGGAAAATTTGCACTTTGTGCTTTTGCATTAGATAAACAATTAAACAATGT
>JALVRC010000084.1:0-466 GCA_027025255.1 Caldifarciminota bacterium | reverse complement strand
TTTTTTTGAGGTAATAATTATAATTTTACAAACAGCTTTTACGGCTATTTTTATAGGAAACAAAAAATATTGTTTGCCTGTGCTTTAACCCGTATTCTATAATAGAAAACCTATTGCGTCTTCAAACCCTCATAACAATTTTCTATTTCATAATGTGGGTTTAAAAATTATTCTTGATGTAAAAAACGTTGTTTTGCCAACAATTCTTCTTCTGTTTCAACGTGCTCATCATCTGGTACACAGCAATCTACAGGGCAAACAGCCGCACATTGTGGCTCATCATGAAAACCTTTACATTCTGTACATTTATCGGGTACTATAAAATAAATTTCATCATCAAGAGGCTCTTGCGCTACTTCTGCATTGAATTTTTTACCATTGGGTAATACAATGTCTCCTTTTACCTCTGTACCATCTTTAAAACGCCATTCTTCTGCTCCTTCATAAATTGCAGTATTTGGACATT
>JALVRC010000083.1:38526-39199 GCA_027025255.1 Caldifarciminota bacterium | reverse complement strand
GTACAACCTTAACCACTTAACACCTCCTCTGGAAAATAATTTTAGCGATGATGTCGTGTTTCTTAAAGGTAAAATTTATATAAAGCTACTCAATATTCCCAAAGCAAAAGAGCTCTATTCAAATTACCTCTCTATAAAACCAGCAAGTTCAGTTGAGATTTACTGGGGATTAGCAGACATATACGTTTATGAAGGAAAGTACAAAAAAGCAATCAAACTTTTAGAAAACGGAATAAAACATGTAAAAAACAAAATAAAGAAAGGCAAAACCTATTTAAAGATTGCAAAAATATATAAAAAACTTAATATGAATAATCCAATGATTACAGCACTCAAGCAAGCAGAAAAATACGGTGATAAAAAGAATACTGCTCCAGAAGCTAAGATTGAGATTGTAGATTATTTTATCGCACAGGGTAAACTAAATGATGCTTATAAAAGAATATCTGAATATATAAGCAAATTCGGGAGTGACAGCGAAATTCTGTATAGAAAAGGTATTTACTTTATTAAAACAGGAAAAACAAAAAAGGGCATAGAAAGTATAAATCGTTCAATAGAAAATATCCAAAACAGAGAAAAAAAAGCAGAAATATATACACGTGCAGGGATTCTACTCCTTCAGGCAAATGACAAAATAAACGGCAGGATATTTCTAAAAAAAGCCTTATAC
>JALVRC010000083.1:0-38516 GCA_027025255.1 Caldifarciminota bacterium | reverse complement strand
CTTACTGATAATGAAGAATTAAAACTAAAAATCAAGTCATATCTCAATGTCTTCTAAAATACATTCTTATCTGGCCAAACTCGGCCTTAACGCGCGACGAAAAATAGAAAAGTTAATTGAAGAAAAAAAACTATTTAAATGCTTGCCTGAAAACGTCTCCATAGGAGAAAGATACCTTAAAGACTATCTATACTTTACCTACAACAATGATAACATTACTGTATTTTACAAAAGCCGTATGTATGAGAGAAAACAAAAGCCAAAAGAAGATGTGTTTATTAAACTTAATAAGCCACGAGGATACGTAACCTCTATGAAAGACAGGTTCAAAAGGACAATTACAGAGCTCCTACCTCCATTCTCTGTAAGAATATTCCCAGTTGGAAGACTTGACGAAGATAGCGAAGGTCTTTTAATACTAACAAACAATGGAGATGTAGCAAACACACTAATGCATCCGTCATTTGCGGTAAAAAGGGAATACTATGTAAAGCTCAATAAAGCACTGAGTTCCTATCATATAAAAGCTCTTAAAAAAGGACCTGTTATAGACAAAAAAACTCTCAACATAGAAATAAGAAAAACTTATAATGAACATATAACACTTATCATTAAAGAAGGAAGAAAACGCATAATAAGAAGGGCATTTGAAAGCCTGGGCTATAAGGTAGAGGTATTAAAGAGAACTGCATTTGGCCCTGTAAAACTTAACTCGCTTTCCCCTGGTGCCTTTCAACTTTTTTCTTTAAAAGAAAAACAGGCCCTCTTTAAGCTCTTTATGAGAGTAAAAACATAGCCTCCTTAAAATAACTACTTATCTTAATCCCCTTCTAAAAGATAATTATAAATAACCCTTCCTTTAAGGCAATTCCTTAAATATCCCCTTGTTTCAGAAAAGGGGATTAAATCTATAAAAAATATGCTATCCCGGGGCAAATAACGTCTCCAGGTTTTTAAATTCCCCCCACCTGCATTATACGCAGCATAAGCAAAAATTGTATTGTTATATGCCTGCTTGAGTGTTTTAAAATGTCTCATACCAATCTTGAGGTTTATCCTGTAGAAAAATAGATCTTCTTTAGTAATTGTATCTGTAATGCTCTTAGCAGTTGAATAAAGTAGCTGGCTAAGACCTATTGCATTGGCACTTGATTTAGCCCTATCGTTAAACCAGCTCTCCTGCCTTACTAATGAAAGAAATTCAACCCTGATATCCTTATCAATCAAATCTTTATAGTAAAGAGGGAACAAAAAGGAAACAAGTTCATAACTTACCCTGTAATACCTGTGTCTTCTTGCCTGTGAAAGAAGCCTTTCCGCCCATTTTATAGCATAATTGGGATAACCGAACCTTAAAAAATATTCAATCAGCATAAGCTTGACAAACGGATTTTGCTTTGTCCTCTTTAAATATTTCTCAATCACTGCTGGTCTGCGTAAAGCTAAATTATACATAATATACGCACTATCCACTTCAAACAAACTATCCCCATCCCACCATTTTACAATCCACTCTTTGCATGTCTCATTATCAAATGCCTTTATTTTAGCAAGAAATACTGTATAGTATGAAAGAGGCTCCTTCTCTTTTAGATAGATTAAATACGTACTGTCCCCGGTTAAATAAAACAGATAAAAATTAGAAAGAGAAGAACTATGCCTGTATCGTTTGAAAATTTTTTTTGCCTTTTCAACATTACCCAGATAGGCATATATTATACCTGCCCTTTTCATTAGATTTGCATTATTTAGCCTCTGTCCGTAGGTTAGATATAGCTCTGCTGCCTTCAAAAACTCTTTATCCCGCTCATAAGCAATACCTTTATACACTATATATTTTTTTTCAGGATAATACTTTATAATGGAATCCAGGAACTGAAACCGTAAACTATCTTTAAGCCTTCTTAGAATCCTGTATTTTAATCCATAAAAGACCCTGCTTCTGTACATATTTGCGTACTGGAGTGCAATTTCATATTCCCTTTCCTTATAGTAAATCCTGGCAAGCTCATATACTGCTTTTTTTCTAAGTGTCTGATTTTTCATAAGGATTTTCAATAACCCCTTATCTTTTTTTATACGTGCTAAATAAAAAGAATCTGTGGCATCAAGGGGTTTGAAAGCTTCTACAAATAACCGCGCCTCACGGGAATCTGGATAGCCCCTTATAAGCTCTGCTATATAGGACTGCTTTAACAGATTGTCATTACATAACAGAATACTGTAATAAATCCTCTGTTTTCGGCTTGAAAGTCTTTTGACATACCTTTTTGCAATGGCTGTATCACGGTTTTTATAGTACAAAATAAGATACCTCCGTTTCTTATCCCCATCTCTATACATCCGTACATACTCTATAAAAGAATCAGGCTCATTAGTGTAATAATCTATTAAGAAATCACAACACCTTGTATCACTTTTAGCACACCTTTTCGCATAGGAAAGCATCTCTGCAGTATCATTAAGTGCCTTTGCTGCCATAAATTTAAAATAAGCAAAGCTATCAGGAAATGAAAACTCAAGAATTCTATCGTACTGCCTTTCTTTTAAATACAACCATCCAAGATAGTAAATAGTTTCAGAAGATTTCTCCTTTTCAAGTATCTCTATCGCCCTTGTGTAATTACCCTCTTTAATAAAGGCTATTGCTCTTTCTATATCAAGGTTCAGGAAGAAAAGCAGCACCAATTGCACCTCCAAAACTTCCAAGCTGTGAAGGTCTTATATAAACAGACCTTACGTTCCATTCATATATCCTTTGCTTTAACTCCTGCTCAAGCGAAGGATAAAATAATTCAAAGGCATTGGATACACCACCACCTAAAACAATAGTATCCGGGTCTAACAATTGAATCACATTTGTAAGTCCTATTGCCAGATAAACACCTACTTTTTCAAATACCTCCTTTGCCTTCCTGTTTCCCTTCTTTGCAAGAGCATATATATCATATACCTCCTCTACCTGAAGGCCTCTGTTCCATGCCATATCAAGTATGCCCTTGCTACCAATATATACCTCAAGACACCCCTTATTCCCACACAAACAAGACCTTCCATCAGGAATAATAGTAATATGACCGATCTCTCCTGCAAGCATACGCGAACCATGATATACCTCACCCTTAAGAATTATTCCACTTCCTATACCTGTTCCCATTGTAATAAGAAGAAAATTATCCAGATCTCTATAAAAAATTCTGTACTCTCCCCAGGCATATACATTTGCATCGTTATCAACAGCTATATTAGTATTAAAAAAATCCCTGAAGAGTAAAGGGATATTTATGCCCTTCCATAAAGGCAGATTAGGAGAAGAGATAAGTAATCCTTTTTTATATTCAACAAGACCTGCTATCCCTATACCAATAGAGCTAATAGATACATCTCTTACTGCTTGTTTTATGCGGGAAACAACTCTATCAGGTTCCTCTTTTAGAGAAAAGCTAAGCTCTTTTTTAAAAATAACCCTCTCATCCTCAAGACCTGCTATCTTTATCCTGGTTCCCCCTATATCAATACCTATTCTCATAAACTGAAAATATGTGTTTAATTAAAGCAATATAAGCATCTGAGAGAATTTCCCCCCTGCGATTCATTACTCTTTCAGCAGTCTTAAGAGCCTTATCAATATAATACCTTTCTTTACCCCATCTAAAACTGGGGATAAATTTATCAATCAAATATCCTCCCCAGATATTTGAAAATATACCAATATAAGAACCAGTATTTATAAGCGTTCCAATCCCTGTTTTCGTATGATCTCCAATAAAAGCCCCTATCTTTATACTTCCTGTATCAACAATACCATGCACTGAAGGGAAACGAACATGGGAATAGTTATTCTTAAGGTCTGAGTTCGTTGTTAAAGCACCAAGATTAACCCACTCTCCTATGTATGAATGACCTATGAATCCCTTGTGGTGTTTGTTTACATATCCATGAAATATACTTGACTCAACCTCTCCTCCAATTTTACATACATCTCCTATATATGAACTATATATCCTCGCGCCACTCAACACACATTCTCTACCTATATATGCAGGGCCCTTTATAAACACAGGTGGTTCAATAACAACATCCGGTGAGATAAAAACATTCCCATCCCCCTCGTCTACATACAAACCATCCATTTCAGGATAAGAAGATGAAATACCATCCATCAAAAGTGTTTCAGATAAATACTTAATTGTATCAAAAATATATGTGTAGTATCTTCCATTTGAAACCACTACCCTATGCTTAATACGAGAAAGGCTTTTAGATAAATGGAGAGAGCTTGTTCCTTCGTGAATGAAAGCACCTACAACATGTCCTGCCTCATCAGTAAACACTGTATCAACATTTACGTAAGGGAAAGGATTGTCCAATCTGTAGCCTGCCTCAATCAAAAGCACATCACCCTCCACAGGCTCGTTCACTCTAAAACCTCTCTCTTTTAATAAAGACTCATAAGGACCATCTGTATATATAATGTATTCTATTTTATTGTATACTCTTTTTATGCGTTCAAAAAATGTATATATACCTGTCTTTATATCTCCTACCCAGTGTAAAATACTTATTGGATAAAACCTCTCCCTCTTTTTCTCAAATATTACTATTTTCATAAAAAAGGAGAGAGCTTTAAGCTCTCTCCCGAATATTATTCTTCTATTGAAATTGACTGTGTAGGACAGGAATCAATCGCTTCCTGAACACAATCTGCATTTGTATCAGCACCCTCAATAACCAATGCTTTATCATCACCCAGTTCAAATACATCAGGGCATATATCTACACAGACACCACATGCGATACAATTATCATCTATGACTATTTTCATCCGTCCTCCTTATTGTATTGTCAAACACTATTTTACATACTTTTTTTAGAATGTCAAGTAATTAATTTTGGATAAAATATTGAGAAAAGGGGAAATACCCATGCTGGATACGTAAAACCTTCACATACACAAAAGCCTGAATACTACGTTTTCTCTCTTTTTTTACTTAAGAGGCACTTCTCACCTGCATGTTTTACCTTCTTATATTCCATTCTCCCATATTCCCCTCCTTCCTTTGAGGGGTTCTTACCTCTCACTTCTTTTAGGATAACTACTCATCCTTAACAGGACGAAAGCCAAGTTTGTTGCCAAACCGGCTCGGCGTACTACCATTACGAAACGCACAACGAATGCTCCTTGCGTAATAGTACCAGCTGCCACCGCGCTTAACACGGTAAGAACCTGTTGACGGTCCCTGCGGGTTATAATCAGGGCTCTGAGAATAGTAATCTTCATCATACCAGTCATTGCACCACTCGCATACATCCCCTGCCATATCATAACATCCATAAGGAGATATGCCATCCGGATAACTACCCACTGGTGCAGTGTATTTATAACCATCTGAATCATAATCTCCTGGATCATAATTCGCATAATACTTCCCATTGTAGTATGGATCTTGGTTGCCCCAGGGATACTTTCTCTTCTCTGTTCCCCTCGCTGCCTTCTCCCACTCTGCCTCTGTTGGCAATCTCCAGCCATAGGATTCACAAAATGCCTTTGCTCCGTACCATGTTACCTCTATTACTGGATAATTCTCTTTGCCTGACTTCACATAGAAGGAATCTGCATCTCCTAACATCCCTATCTGGTCATACCATTCATCATTCATTGGTAGATTGTATATAGGATTACCATTGTAATACAAATCTACGCCTGAACCGCTTTCCTTTGTTGTTATCTCATCTCTTATTGCATTTAGAAACTTGCAGTACTGCTTATTGACAATTTCATACTTTGATATATAGTATCCAGATAAACATACCCTATGAACAGGTTTCTCATCACTATTCGCATCACTATCCTCTGAACCCATACTAAACCAGCCCTCTGGGACATGCACCCATTCTATGTCTGCTATTTGAAGGGATAAAGTAGCTGAGACCTCTACCTCTTTCCCTACCTCAACCGTCACAGTAGTCTCATAATCCTCATACCCTTCCTTCATTAACTTTATTGTATGACTAACTGTTAATACATTCTCAAGAGTACAGTCTGTCTTTTCCCCTGTATCCTTGCCATCTAAATACACCTTTGCGCCTGTAGGGCTGGTTGTTATCAATATCGAACCCAGAGGCTCAGACTTCTGGCATGTAAATAGAAAAAAAACAACTGTTAATTCTATAAAGTGTATACATTTTTTTCTCATACATAGCTCCATTATTAGCTTTTAAAATTTTATTTTTATCACTATTATATATAATATTTGTTTATTGTCAAGAGATAAATACTACAATAAACTTTAAAGTCAATCCTTCGCAACACATTCTCAATACCTTCTAAAAAACTTTCTCATAAAAAAAACATAATATAGAAATAAGAAACATTATCCCCCTCTTGTAAAACAACTAAGATCTAAAATCTGAGTAGTGGGAAGTACCCCCATCTCCCCTAACTCTTTTCCTCCCTTCGTGAGGGGAAATAAACATCAGAAGAAAGGGGAGAAGAATAAAGAAAAAAGTAAACAATTGCCTTATAACTAACTGATTAAATACATTTTTAATTCTTGACAAATATATGTATGTGTGTATTATTTATGTGGTATAAAAAGGAGGTTAGATGATATATTTTATTTTATTAAACCTTATTAGCTCAAGAATTTTGACCAATAATAACTTAAACCCTGCAAATCTTGCATTCTATGTTAAGGAAACTATCCCGGAAGATAGCTCAATAATACCTAATAACCAAATAATTGAAGTTCTATTCAACAAATCTATAGATCCCAGTACTGTTAATTTAAATTTTATTGTTACGAGCTTAACCCAAAATCCTGTACCTGGGGAAAAACAACTGATAGATCAAAACAAAAAGATAATATTTACTCCTGACGAACCGTTTAAAAACGGTGATACTGTAATAGTTCTAATATCAAATGGGCTAAGGAGTATTGATCAAGAACCCCTTGATAGCGGCTATGTTTTTACATACTTTGTCGAAGACACTCAAGAATGTGAGCTCTACATTTATGAATTCAATATTATTCCTCATCCTGTTTATGTAAATGAAGAATTTGAAATATCGGGGAATGTTTACTATACCTCGCCCCAATGTTCACCTGATAAGGTATTTGCAGATATAGCAGGAGATACTATCGTTTCTATCCCCGAAAATGAAGATGACACTTTATCCTCATTCAGTTTTATCTACAGATTTAATGCACCCGGAACATATCCAGTTACTCTATGGGCTGTAAGTAAAAATAATATTACAAGTGAACCGATTTCAGAGAGTATTTATTGTGAGAAAGGAACGTATCAATGGGTAAAAGCCACAGTAGGCAGTTCCAAATACCTTATAGGAGACACAATTAGATTGAATGTTAAAGTTCTTGATGATATATTAGACATTGCAATAACAAAGATAAATATAAAATTCCGTCAGAACGATGATATAAAAGATTCTCTTACCGTAACCCCTGATGAGCCTTTAAGAGAAATTAACATACTCTATCTACCAAAAGGCATTGCTCCCGGAAATCTTGAAATATTGCTTGTTGTTTATAATACAGAGGATGAAAGGGAAAATTTACGTTTGTTTGTAAATATACTCCCGACCAAAGGTATTATTGATACTAAAAACACATACATATATCCTAACCCATATACACCTACACCTACACAAAATAACCAAGAAGAAATATTTTCAAGGGTTCTTTTAAATGAAGAAGCTTCTGTGGAAATAAAATTCTTTACTGAAGATGGTACTCTTGTATATAGCATAAAAAAGGATAATCTTTCAGGAGACAATATAATACCCATAGATATATCCTCTCTTAAAAGTGGTATGTATTATGTTCAAATTATAGCAAAAGCAAAAGACGGAATATATGAAACAATTTTAAAACGTGAGGTGATAATAAAATGATAAATCTGTTATTTACTATTGCAAGAGTACTGTATATACCTCCCAGTGCATATACATTAAGCCTGGGAGGGGCATTAACCGCAGACAATGCCTCTTCTTCCATTTATTTTAATCCAGCTGTTTCTGCTAATATTACAACCCCGGAAATAGCTGCTTCACAAATGATATTTATAAACGCTGGCTATTCCTCACTACTTTTAGGTTTTAATTTCACATGGGGAAATATATATGTCTTTCCTGCCTCATACTACTCAACAGGCATTGAGTTACGTGACTCTCAGGGGAATATAATAAACAACGGTAATGTTATAAATACATCCATTCTTCTTAACTACAGTAAAGCATTTTCGCATGTTTCATTCGGAATAAACACCGGGCTTCTTTCTTCTAAATTACTTAATGACAATGCAGGAGGAATTTTTTGCGATATTGGATTAAGATACAGCCTTCTTAACAATTTATCCATAGGACTTTCTCTATTACATCTTGGTACACCAATAAAACATATAAATATATCCTTTCCTCAACCATTAACATTATCCCTTGGTCTAAAATACAGTCTTTTTAACAACACACCGAGCTTGTTTATCTCTTATGACAGAAATTTAACGAACCATGAGTCAGTTTTTAAAGGAGGAATTGAAATATCCTATCTTAATATAATATTTTTACGCTCTGGAATGAAAGCAACATTTGTAAAGAATGAAACCAATACATACAAAACGCTTGTGCCCTCGTTAGGCCTTGGAATAAATACAGGGAAGTTCTATACTGATATCTCTTATGCCCAATCCTTGCTTACAGGCTTCATAATGCTAACTGCAGGATACAGATTTAACCTTAAAGGTTTTGAAAAAACCCAAACAATAGTTAAAGAGACAAACGAAAAAGAACAGGCAACTGCCCAGATATTTTATAACAAAGGCATAACTGCTATGAACAATGGGGACTTAAAAACTGCTGAAAACATGTTTGATATTGCTTCTATCTGGGACCCTGAAAATAATGAAATAGCAGAGAAGTTAGGCGAGATAAAGGCACGTATAAAAACAGCTCAATTCAACGAATACCTGAATCGAGCTAAGCAATACTACAACAATAACGATTATTTCAATGCTCTGTACGAGCTTGAACGAGCAAAGGCTATTTATCCTGAGAATAAAGAGGTCAACAAATACATAGAGCTCTCACGTACTGCAATAGCCCTTTCCATGAAAGAAACAGAGGAAATAAAATTGAAAATTGAAAAGGCCTATAAATACTTTACAAGCAAACAATACGATAAAGCACTGAAAATATGCAATAATATTTTAAAAGAAAGTCCTAATAACAAAGAGGCAGAAAAACTCAAGGACAATATTTCCAAAAGACGAAAAGAAATTGTCTCCTCTCTTATAAAAAGTGCTGTCACTTTAGCACAAAAAGGAAATTACTCAGCTGCACTTAATAAACTATATAAAGCAAAAAAATACGGAATTATGCTTGAAGAAATCAATACGAAAATCAACCAGTATAAAAAATCAAATAAAACAAACATTGATGTAACCCTAAACAAGGGGATAACAGCATATAACCAGAAAAACTACAAATCTGCATCTATATATTTTAATACTGTTTTAAAGATTGAGCCTAACAATTCAAAAGCCAAAGAATACCTGAACAAAATATCTAAAAAGAACGTCAAAAAGTACAGTAAAAAAGAGATTGAGAATATGTATTTTAAAGGGCTTATGGCGTATACCAATGAAAATTATACACTTGCTATCTCGTACTGGGAAAAGGTGCTTGAAATGGACCCTAAACATGTAAAGGCAAGAAATAACCTTAAACGAGCCACGGCTAAGTTAAATGCGATTGCTAAGTATTAGCCTTTTATCCCTAATCTTCTGTAATATTAAAGAAGAACTCATAGTTGTAAATAATATATCAGGGTTTGGGATTGATAATGTATCGCTGAAAAGAAATCTTTCTCCTCTGTTAAACAAGTACGAGATAAGAACTACAGATGGAGAATATAAATACATGTTAAATGCATATTTACATCTCTCAATGAATAGTAAGGGAGCAGACATCAAAGATGTTTTTAATGATATAAGTATAAAAAATGATACATTCACAGTTCCTCACTTATACGCTGGTATCAATATAATCAAAACAGATGACACTCTTCTTAAAATATTTATACTAAATGCTACCAAAAGAAAAGGATTGGCTAAAACTCTTTCAAATAAAATCAAATATAAATTTGGTATCTCCAATATTACCGTTGATAATTTTGATTTTGATACAGTTCTCTCAACGCAGGTGTACACTTCTAAAAAATACCTTGAACTCACAAGACGTATTACAACCTTTCTAAAGACCGAACCAATATTAAAAACAATAGATATTCCTTACATTATCATTGTTCTTGGATATGATTACATCCCTTCCTTTAATAAAAATAAGAATACACAATACCATATTGTCATAAAAAAATCACTGTTCAAGCTATTTCTATATAAAAATAATCAACTGTTTAAGACATTTGACATAGCCATAGGACTTAATCCGGGAGATAAACAAAAAGTAGGCGACAAAAGAACCCCTGAAGGTATTTTTTACATATCTCAGGTACAAGATTCAAAAAATTGGCTGCATGATTTTGGAGACGGGAAAGGACCAATTAAGGCATACGGCCCATATTTTCTCAGGCTGTATACCTTAAAAGATGCGACCTTTTCTGGAAAATCATGGTATGGTATAGGCATACACGGAACGCATGACCCTAAAAGTATTGGGAACAGAGCAAGTGAAGGATGTATAAGAATGCATAATAAGGACCTTCTGGAGTTAAAAAAATATGTAGGGATAAAAACCCCTGTTATAATAATTAAATAGGAGAAAAATATATGGATAGACTTTTTTCAACCCTTTCAAAACACATAATAGAAGAAGAAAGAAAACATCCTTCGGCTACAGGTGAATTTACCAATCTTATGACTGATATAGCAGTAGCATCAAAAGTTATTGCTGCTAAAGTAAATAAGGCCGGGATTTTAAATATACTTGGAGTAACAGGAAAAGTAAATATTCAGGGCGAAGAGGTTAAGAAACTTGATGAGTATGCGAATGATATTTTCAAAAAGGTTCTTGAGATTGGGGGATATACATGTATATTGGCATCAGAAGAAGATGAAGAAGCTTTAATACTCAAACAAGCTACTGGCAAATATGCAGTGGTCTTTGATCCTTTAGACGGCTCCTCCAATATAGATGCAAATGTAAGCATTGGTACTATTTTTGGCATATATAAAAAATCATCTAAAGAAGACCACTGTAGCAAAGAAGACCTGCTACAACCTGCAAAAAATATGGTAGCAGCTGGATACATAATATACGGTTCAAGCACTATGTTTGTATACACAACCGGCAATGGAGTTCATGGTTTCACCCTGGATCCGGAAATAGGAGAATTCATACTATCACATAAAGATATAAAAATCCCAGAAAAATCAAAAATATACAGTATAAATGAAGGCAATTATTCTACCTGGCCTGAAGGAATAAAAAAATATATAAACAAAATAAAACAAGAAAGAACTCACTCATTAAGATATATCGGATCCCTTGTTGCAGACTTTCATAGAAACCTTGTCTATGGAGGTGTATTTTTATATCCTCAAACAAGCAAAAACCCAAAAGGAAAACTAAGACTTCTCTATGAAGCAGGACCATTGTCCTATATAGTTAAAGAGGCTGGAGGAAAAGGGAGTAACGGGACAACGGATATATTAGACATTGTCCCTAATAGCATACATGAAAGAGTTCCATTATTTATAGGTTCAAAAAAAGATGTGGAAGAAATAGAAACAATACTAAAGGAGGGTTAATGAACTACTTAATAGAGGGAAATAGAGCAAAAATACTTAATGATGCAGGTTTTATAAACGAAGATATCCCAGAGCTATTAAACGGACTTATTTCTCCTGATTTTGAAAAGAAACAGAACGTCTATAGGACCATAAGACTTCTCGCAGAGAGCAAAGATATTTACCTATCATCCATATATGAATTTTATAAAGAAAAAGGCAAAGGGAAATATCTTGACATAACTGTACCAGCAATGAATTTAAGAGTAATGAGCTATGAGATGGCAAGAGCTGTATTTTCATCTGCGATAGAAAACGGTGTAGGAGCCTTTATATTTGAAATTGCAAGAACTGAAATTGGGTATACTGATCAGATGCCAATAGAATATGTCGGCTCTGTGCTTTTAGCAGCACTTAAGGAAGGATATAAAGGCTACATTTTTATTCAGGGAGACCACTTTCAAGTTAACAGAAAAAAATTTTTTGCAAGCGAGGAAGAAAAAAATAAAGAGATAAACACCCTAAAAGAGCTTATACACACAGCCATTGAGGCAGGATTTTATCAGATAGACATTGATGCTTCTACTCTGGTTATTATAGAAAAACAAACAGTAGCTGAACAACAGTATCTAAACAGTAAATACACAGCAGAATTTACAAATCTTATAAGGAATATAGAACCCATAACTGTATCAACAGGAGGAGAGATTGGAGAGATAGGAGGGAAGAACTCTACTGTAGAAGAATTACGAGCATATCTTGATGAATTTAATAAATTCATGCCTGAAGGGAAAATAGGTATCAGTAAGGTAAGTATTCAAACAGGAACGACTCATGGAGGAGTTGTATTGCCTGACGGTAATATAGCCAGAGTAAAAATTGATTTTGACACCTTAAAAACACTTTCTAAGGTTGCAAGAGAAGAATATGGTTTGGCTGGGGCTGTTCAGCATGGAGCAAGTACACTACCCAAAGAAGTTTTTGATAAATTCCCTGAGGCTGGAACTGCTGAAATTCATCTTGCAACAGAATTTCAGAATATAATCATGGACCATGACGCACTCCCTTCGGAACTAAAGGAGGAAATCGTAAGCGTGGTTAAGAACAATTTCAAGAATCAGTGGAAAGAAGGGATGAGCGAACAACAATTCATTTATAAAAACAGAAAAAGAGCAGCAGGAATACTCAAACATAAATTTTATGCACTTGATGAAAGTATAAAAAAAGAATTAAGGGCTTCTCTAAAGGAAAGATTTACATTTCTTTTTAAACAGCTCAATGTAGTTAATACAAAAAATATTATAAATATGAACATTACAAAAAAATATACAATAATTGACAGATGAAGATTGGTATCCTTGTAGGTGGAGGGCCTGCTCCTGGTATTAACGGAGTTATAGGAGCTTCAGTTATAGAAGCGGAGAATAACGGGATTGAGATTTTAGGCATTATTGATGGATTTAAGCATATTGCAAAAGGAAATGACGATTCAATTATTCCCTTATCTATCAATAATGTTTCCCGTATACATTACACTGGCGGCTCTATACTTGGCATATCAAGAGAAAAGCCATATACAGAAGAAAGAATGAAAAATACAATAGAAGTTCTAAAAAGTAAAGGAATTACCCATCTTATAGTTATTGGAGGTGATGGCACCGGGCTTGCTGCATATAAAGTATATAAAGCATCTAAAGAGACCTTAAATATTATACACGTACCAAAGACTATTGATAACGACTTACCAATCCCGGGGAATATGCCTACTTTTGGATTTGAAACAGCAAGACACATAGGAACAAACATAGTTGAGAATCTTATGTTTGACTCAAAGGTTACAAAAAGATGGTACTTTGTTGTAACTCAAGGAAGAGAAGCAGGCCATCTTGCATTGGGAATTGCTAAATCAGCAGGAGCCACAACAGCAATCATTCCGGAAGAATTTGGGAATAAAAAAGTCGCTCTAACAACTATTGTAAAAATATTGGAAGGAGCAGTTATAAAAAGACTCGCTTATAAAAAACCATATGGAGTAGCTATTATAGCTGAAGGCGTCCTTGAAAAGATAGATGTAGACAATCTTAAAAAGATTGGAAATGTTGAATACGATGAATACGGACATGTGAGGGTAAATGATTTCTCATTAAGTCATATCCTTGCCAAGAAAGTAAAAGAGCATCTTTCTCAAATAGGAATAAATATCAAAATAATATCAAAACAAATAGGGTATGAACTTAGATCCGCTCCGCCAATTCCATTTGATATGGAGTATACAAGAGATCTTGGATTCGGAGCTATAAAAACAATTCTTAATGGGAAAAGTAACGCACTTATTTACTACGATGATGACATACTATATACAATCCCATTTGAAGAACTCTATAAAGACAGTGAAACAATAAAGACAAGAAGGGTAAATATTAACAGTGAATACTATGAGGTTGCATATAACTATATGATAAGGCTAAAAAAGGAAGATATAAGAAATAAAGAAATGTTAAACAGATTTTCAAATATTACGTCTATTTCGGAAGAAGCATTTATAAAAACCTATAAAGAAGCATTTATATACCCTTAGGATATGAAAGAAATCATTGTAATAGATGATGAAGAAAAAATTCTAAGAATTCTTTCCAGTACCTTTGGAAATGAATATAAAATTGCTACCTTTTCTTCTCCTACAAATGCATTTAAATATATTATAGAAGGGCATGGGGACGTAATCATATCAGACATTAAAATGCCAGAGATGTCAGGAACAGAACTTTTAAAAAAACTAAAGAAAAAAAACATAAGAATTCCTATAATCTTAATCACAGCCTTTGGTTCATTAAATGAAGCCACTCAAGCAATAAAAGAAGGTGCATTTGAATATATTGAAAAACCGTTTTCTATAACTACATTAAAATCCATGATTGAAAAAGCCCTTAAACTAAAAGATAAAGCCAAACACCGTCTACCTATTGAAATGATAGGCAAATCACAACCCATGAAAAAACTCTTTGAAAGGATTAGAAAGATTGCGAAGGTCTCCACATCCGTTTTAATAATGGGAGAGACAGGGACAGGGAAAGAACTTGTAGCTTACAATATCCACAAATATTCTCCGAGAGCAAGGGAGCCTTTTGTAGCAATCAACTGTTCTGCAATTCCCTCAGAGCTTTTAGAAAGTGAGCTTTTTGGCTTTAGTAAAGGAGCTTTTACAGGAGCAATTAAAGATAAAAAAGGTAAATTTGAAATGGCTCACAGAGGAACGCTTTTTCTCGACGAAATTGGAGATATGCAATATAATCTTCAATCAAAGCTCTTAAGGGTTCTTGAGAATAAAACAATAGAGCGTCTCGGAGACAATAAACCAAGAAAAGTTGATGTTAGAATGATTTTTGCAACAAATAAAAACCTTAAGAAACTTATTGATAAAGGCCTTTTTAGGATAGATCTTTACTACAGAATTAATGTATTTGATATAAAAACGCCTCCCTTAAGAAAACACCCCGAAGATATACCTGACCTTGTGAAATATTTTGTATCCCTGTATTCTAAAGAACATAATATAGCAAAAAAAATATTCTCCAAAGAGGCACTTGAAATACTTATGAAATACTCTTGGCCCGGGAACATCAGAGAATTAAGAAATCTTGTAGAAAGAGTAATGATCATTGCTGATGAGGATATAGTAAGCATTGAAACAATATTTGACCTACTTGACGATATTTCATTCAACAAACTAACAAGAGAAAGAGAGATATCTGAAAAAGAACTGATAATCAAAGTTTTAAATGAAACAGGGTGGAATCAATCTAAAGCTGCAAAGATTCTTGGTATAGGAAGATTTGCACTTAGATACAGGATGAAAAAGTTCGGGCTTTATAAAAAAAACTTTTAACCTTTTAAAAGGAGGAAATATGATATTTACAATCCTTTTTATGTCTTTTCAGTACGTACCGAATAGAATTATTATCAAGTACGACTCAAGCTATCATACAGAGATTGCTAAACTATATAATCTTAAAGAACTCAGTTATAACGCATCTATTAAAACCCATATTTATCAATGTACTGAAGATCCTCTTCTACTCTCAAAGAAACTAATGAATGAACCAGGAATTATTTATGCAATTCCCGACGGAATAATGCATGCATTCTTTACCCCCAATGATCCATATTTTTCCTACCAGTGGTCTTTCAACAGCGCTCACTTAAATATGGAAAAGGTATGGGATAATAACCCTGGTGGATATAGTAGTGTTATAGTGGCTATTGTAGACACTGGTATAGCATTTGAAGACTATACAATACCTTCTCATGAAACAGGCGAAGTATCATCATCTGATGGGATGTACCATAAAGCAAAGGATCTTGATGGTGTGTCATTTGTTAGTGGATACGACTTTATAAATAACGATAACCATCCCAACGATGAAAATGGACATGGTACCCATGTTGCTGGTACGGTTGCCCAGAGAACAAACAATAACTATGGTGTTGCAGGCATAGCATACAATGTATCTTTAATGCCTGTAAGGGTATTAGACAATACCGGCACTGGTTCATTTTCAGCCATTGCAAATGGTATAACCTACGCTGTGGACCATGGAGCAGATGTAATAAATCTCAGTCTCGGAGGAGCGCCAGGAGACAGTTCTTATATGAATGAAGTTCACGATGCAATAAAATATGCAGTAAGTAAAAATTGCGTTGTTGTTGCTGCAACAGGGAATGATGGTAAAAGTCAAATATCTTATCCCGGTGGATTTGAAGAATGCATTGCTGTAGGAGCCACTGACTATAACAACAGACTTTCATACTATTCAAATTATGGTACTGGCATTGACATTGTCGCTCCTGGAGGTGATATAACTAAGGACTTGAACAGTGATGGTATGGCTGACGGCATATTGCAGGAAACATTCAAAGATATAATGGACGATGTCTCTTCACATAATGTTTCCAATTTCGCATTTGTTTTCTTACAGGGAACTTCAATGGCAACACCACATGTATCAGCGATAGTAGCTCTTTTAAAATCTAAAGGATATACATCTGTATCAAGTATAAAATCCGTTCTTTATAATACTGCTACTGATTTAGGAGCCTATGGATACGATAATATCTATGGATACGGGCTTGTAAACCCTGTTGATGCCTTAGGTGGAGGTTCTGGTGAAAAGCCTTTAACCTTATCAATCTATCCAGTTATTCATCCAGTAGATGCACACTATCTTGACGTATATCTATATGCAAATAGGCTTTTAAAGGCAGAGCCACAAATAACAGTTAAGGCTAACTCTTCCTTCTACACAGGAACTTTAAAGGCTCTAACCAATACCTACGGATATGTTTCCACTATTTATGTTGCTTCAACCGGGAACTATACAATCAATGTTGTAGCAGAAAATATTGATACATCATTTACATTCACATTCTCACAAATTGCTTATATCAAAAATGCTATAATAACCTCTGATAAACCATTTTATCTCTTTAATCAAAAAGAAGGGTTCAGTCTAAAGGGAAACAATACATTTATAATTACACTTAAAGATGCATATATAGAAAAGTTTGAAAATGGAAACTGGAAAAGGATTAATACAACTAACAATGTGAAAGTTGCTCAAGGCACCTACAGAATAGTAGAAAATACCTCTTCGCTGATTCATACGATAAGACATAATACACTCTACTTTTCTAACAATACTAAAAAAGTACAGCCTATAAAACTTATAGCTGTTAACGGCAGAGTTTTAAAAAATTGTGTTTTAAAAAGTAATGAACATTTTGAAATTACACTTCCCTCTGGCATTTACTTTCTTAAAACAAACAAAACAATAGAAAAAATACTTATACAGGGAGGTTTAAAATGAAAAAGCATATAGCCACTATTCTATTTGTAGTTATTTTTGGTCTTTCAGGCTGTACAGACTTTGCAGTTAGTGATACTGAAAGCGGATGGGATAGTTTTGAAGCAAAAAACTACCCACAGGCACTTTCATATTTTCAATCAGCCTTAGATTGGGACATGACTTTTGCTGATGCTTACAATGGTCTCGGATGGACATATATGAAACTTGATAGTATGAATAAGGCTATTGAAGCCTTTGAGAATGGGCTTCCCAATACCGATAGCCTACTTGATTTATACGCAGGACTTGCAATAAGCACCAGTGCAAAACACAACTACTCAAAGGTAGTAGATAATATCTTTTTTGTTTTAAATAAAGATGCAGAGTATGTCTTTTCCCATGACACTCAGATAAACTATAAGCTTTTACATGCTGTTCTTGCAAGAGAATATGTCTATGCAGAAGAGTATGATAAGGCACTATCGGAGATTCAGACTATAGATTCAAGTTTTACTGCCTCTCCAAATACACAGGAGGGAAAGGAAAAAATTACAGAATGGCTTGAAAAGTATTTAAAGAATTACGGAGTATAACATGCATATACTTATTTTACTCACCCTTCATGGATTAGGGAATGACAACTTCCTTATATACTACCCTTCTGGATACAAAGAAGAAGCTCTTATGGTATTTAATTATTTAAACTACTACAAGCCTCATGTTGACAGTCTTACCGGAAACAACCCTAAAAAGACCTTTGTGGTGATTGAAGATATTGGATTGGCTTCAAACGGATTTGCAGACCCTACAAGATACGCTACGCATCTTTTCAGTAATATTCCGTATCCGGATTTCAGGTTCGGAACGATGAGAGGATGGTGGAGAGAAGTATCTGTCCATGAATACACACACATTTCACATCTTACGAATGTTGGAGGGATTATAGGGCTCTTGCACAAAATCTTTGGAAGAATCCTAATCCCGAATGTAATGGCACCAATGGCAATGATAGAAGGTATAACAGTTTCTACTGAATCAAGTATTGTCCCATATGAAGGAAGACTAAATGAAGGCTATTACGATCCATATACTACCCTGCTTGCCTCTAAGAATGCTCTACCTTCTTTCAGCTACCTTTACCATATACCTGAGAATTATCCTTCTTATTCTCTGCCATACATTATTGGTGGAGAGTTTACAAGGTTTTTAAAGGGAGAAGATTCAATTGTTCCACTTATAAATGTAGCCTGGGAAAAACACCTCAAAAGAGAAAATCTTAGAAAATACTACACCGAATACGGGAAAAACATTTCTCAACTTATAAATTATGACGTTGCAGCTATCAAAGTATATAAGAGTGAAAGAATTAAACTTTACAATAAATGGAGAGAAAAAAGATACATAAAATCAAGTTTTAGAGATGCCGGCAAAGAGCTTTACTCTTCAACAAGATTAAACTATCTTTTTGCAATGGACAATTACATATACTTTTATATGAATAAACCGTATGACCTTTCATACAATTCACAGGGGAAAGATGAAGGATTATATAGATTAAACGCTAAAACAAAAAAAATTGAAAAGATAGCAACCGGTACAATACCACTGCCTATAAAATCAGACAAAGGCATAATATATTACACATTGGCTGAAATGGAGAAAAATGGTAAAAATACCTCTTATCTTTGTTTTAGATTTACAAGGCGATTGTATGCGTTAAACAATAGAAGAAAAAGATTTATTCTTCAAGATGATATTAGATCATACGCTGTTAAGAATAACATACTTTACTATACAAAAGCACTGCCGGACAAAAAAGGCTGTACAATTTATAAATACAATTTAGATACAAAGAAAAAAACAATATTTCTTATACTTGATAGTCTATTAATACAGGATATGACTTTCTTTGATGATACAACTATATATGCAATAGGGCATATTGACGGATGGGGGAATAATTTATACAAAATCTCAACAACGAAGAACACGCTAAAACCTATAACAAATGTTGAATACTCATTCTCCTATTTAAATACTTACCAGAATGAACTCTACTTCTCTTCAAACTACTTAAACAGATGGCAAACGTATAAATATAATCCAAAAGAACATAAATTCTATAAAATTGAAACAGGGGACTTCAGTACAGCCCCCTGTATAATCGGGAATAAATTATACTATATATCATTAAGAACTGATGGTGAAGCGATACGTCAAACAGATGCCACGGCTATAGTAGCAAACAATTTTCTTAAAAAAGATAAGAATACCATTCCACATATCAATCATTATTCCTACAAAAAGAAATCAACATTTGAAAATTTTAAAGATATGATTATTCCTGATTTAATACTACCTTATATATATTCGTACGAACCTGTTATTCTCAATCTCTTATATGTTACCCATGATCCATTTGAAATAAATTCCTTAGCGCTTGAGTTAAGCTTTAATTTATCTTCTAACCTGCCTTCTTTTACCCTCAACTACTCCTTCAAGGGTATACCTTACACCCCTTTAAATATAACCTTCTTATATAATGAAAATATTCTTTCCACATTTTCCATAAACCATATACTCTACATATCCAAAATAAACCTTATCAGGTCTTTAACTATATACTCAAACACTATTTACAATTCAAATATCTCAAATATAAGTGTATCAGATATAAATATATGGCAGAATGCGGGATTAACCTTAAATCTATACTTAAACTCTGTAAATACTCTTAATTTCTATTCAGGATTAAACAGTCCCATCACCCACTTCAATCCCACGGATATTGTATATGGGACAGGCATTAATCTTAAAACTGATCTATTACATAAAGCCATCTGGAATAATGGGATAGCCTTTTCCTACGGCTCTGGTAGTTTAATAACCTTGAATGACTCTCTTATAACAGGCACTAAAAGAGGAAAATTTGTCTCGCGATTAACATTTCCTTTATTCTCTCCTATGTTCGGCATAGATTTCCCGCACTTTTTCATAGAGAAAGTTTACGGTTCATTTCTTTTTGAATACGCAATAGCAGACACCATTACTTCTTTTGCCTTTGCAGCATACATAACACCAAAATTCAGTATTATATCAGGATACCTAAAGTTAACACCCTCCATTGGAATTGGTTACAGTAATCTTACGCATGATATATTTCTTTATACACACTTTCCCTTAAACCTGAATCAATTAACCAAGAGCTATGAGATAAGAAAAGATATAGAAATACCCAGCTCTATTGAATACTTTAAAAAAAGGCCCGTTTATTGAAAATAGATAAATTTCTCAGTATATAAGAAATCATCTGATTTAAGGAGTAGAAAATAAACACCAGACTTGAGTGAGGAAAGCTTTACTGTGTGGGGACCTTTACTATAGGTACGATGTAGACTAAAAACCTTTCTTCCGCAAACAGAATAAAGAGCTATATCAAGTGTTAAATAGTGTTTTAAAACAAAGTTTATTCTGCCGTGTTCTATATTCACCTTAGAAAGAAAATTGGCATCTTCTTCAATACTCTTATACTCTCCTGCAAAACCAGTAACCCTTATCATATAATCTATATCTTCACTTATCTTCTGCCAATAATTATTTTTATACTGCCAGCTTCTCTTATGCGCAGGGACAGCAGTATCAGCACCAAGAAAAAGTTTTCTCGGTGTACCAACCCTTTGAATGGCAACAAAAAAATCCCCTTTTTTAACAATTATTGTCGTATCAGGCACATATGTGTTCCATCCGCCTACTTTACTTACCTTTCCTAAACCTGAATAAACAGGAAAGTACGGCTTTCCGTTCCACTCATAAGAAATATAGTAGTAAAAATTATCAGGATAAAGTGTAATAGTATCTGATATATAAAAAGAAATGCTATTAATCCTGAATGGATACTTAGGAGGGGTAAACTGCACTGCATATCTAATATTATAATCAAGAAAGATATTTTTACCCAGAGCTCCTTCATCAAAAATCAATTCCCTTACTGTATCAGGATTGCGCTCACCATAATATATCATGGATGGATCAGAAAAAAGATTAAACGCATAGAGATTACAAACTGAATAAATATCATTATCGTATTGATAAACAGTACTTCTTGCTAAATTCAATGATTTACCAGCTCTTCCATGAGAAACAGTCGTATCCTTGAGTAAAAACTTCAAGAAAAAGTAATCAAGAGAAGCATCACCTCCTTGTTTTTCATTAGCCCATGCAGGAACATACCAGGAATAACGTGTAGCTGATACAATCCCCGCTGCAGAAGATTTCAAAAGTTTAAAGGTAAGATTATCTTCCTCCTCAATATCCCCGGAAAGACAACTACATAAAAAAGCAAAGGCAGGAAATTGACTATCAATAGAAGTATCATCATTACTCACCAGAGCATACTTATAGGCTATCTCTTCATACTGAGGTTTACCATCTCCATTATCCTTCTTCCATATTTTTCTATAAGTCTTTTTACTATTTCCATGTCCCCATATATTAAAAAGCCCCTTTTTCTGCCATTGAAAAATAATATTGTCATGGTTGACAGGTACTGTACAATTGTACAACGATGCATCAAGCCCTTCTTTTTCGTATAATGTAGTAGCTGACGTTCTTGAGACTATGCGGGTATTAATTATGCGTTCCATTAAACTGGCACCATCTGTTTTCGGCAGATAATTCTCATTTTTAAAGTTACCAATCAATCCGACAAGTTCAGCTCGTTTTTTATACCCATCATCTGTATTTTGCTCAAATGCTATCAACCGTTCAAGAAAACTGCGTACAGTAATTGAATCATTAAAAGGCACTCTTCCTACGGATATCTCAGGGAAGAAATCCATCTTATCATCTCCTGATACTTGAGAAAAACCACCAGCTTCTCCGTATCTGCCATCCCCGTCAGAATCCCATGAAACCTCATCCGGAAAGCTCAACTCTGCATAATATAAATCAGTAGGAATAGGTGAAATATTAGCATTGTTGTAAGGACTGTATAACTCATTATTAAAAGGCACACATAACCTCATGGGTATGCTGTCAAGACTTCCTATTAAAAGCACGTAATTTATGCTCTCTACATTTCTATAAAGAAAATATCTTATCTTTGCAGGTTTATCCTTGCCTTCATAATTATCATAAATACTATCCATGGAAATAATTTCCACCTTAAATCCCATACTCTCCTTATAATCCTTATAAAACCCAAGCATTTTTTTAAAAGAACCTGGTGCAATAATCAAAAGATTCTTCTCTTCATATATGTAGTTGTATTTAAATGAATAAAATCTATCCACATCCTTCTTATTAATAACAATTGATTTTACATAGTCTTTTAAATACCCATACTTAAACCTTTTTGTCTCATTTGCAAAATGTCTATTATGTTTTGTCTCAATATCAACATGTAAATGTGATACATAAACAAGTGTTGAATCTTTTTCTATATAAAAAAACGGCAAGTATTTGAATGTAGCAATACTAAAACCCCTTAAAAGCCCCTCTCTTATCAGGCTAAAAGGTACAAACTCCTCTGCGTGGAGACCTTTGCCTACTATATGGTTATCCGTAGCCTTAATAACTCCACTCTCTATTTTTATGCCTTTAATAGTATCAAGTGTATAATCAAATCTAACATTATCAATACTTTCTCCTTTTGGCAGTACAATATTAATAGATTTCCCACTCAATAAGTACATACGATCAAAAGACTTAATGCTATCTATACTATAATAGTCTTCTATGCGTAAATTCAAAGCTATTGAGAAAATAAATATTATCATCATATTCCCTCCTTCTCTGTCAATCCTTATCTATAAAAAACTACTCTCAATAAGATAAAAGTAAAAATAACCCCATATAAAACCCCCATTAATTACTCAGAATATATACCCAGAAAATGGACGGTCTCATCACCAAAGAATTTATAAGACCCGTACTAAAGGATTCTATAAACAACTTGTTAACACCCCTCTCAAGAGTGAATGAGACTGAATCTTTAAAAAATTCACTCTTATTGTTTACCCCGACAATAAAATAGAGATCCTCTGGATATGAAAAATTCACGTTTGTTATTAAAACATTTTCAGCCTTAAATATACTATCAACAGGATAAAGATTATGCAAGATGTAATTTTTTTTGTTATTCAAGCTATCAATTTCATACACATACACATCTCTTTCATTTATTCTTAAACTATAAAGCACAGGCGTATTGGCAAACTCAGGAAAACCCATGTCGCTTCCAGCTGAAACCTTCTCAAGCCTCCATTCATTATCATATTTCTTAAAAAGCATCTTGCTCCACCCCTCTCCGAAAACAGTATATCCAAATGTATCCGGTTTATACACACTGCTATCTTTATAGACGAGAGAATCAATATAGAAAACAACATTCATCCTCAATGAATCATAAACAGTTAAAGTTGCTGTTGTATCCGTCCCCCAGGAAATTAGTTTCAATGTATCAAAAAACTCAAATGACTGCTCTATAAATGAAATAAAAACTGAATCACCACTGTTCCATAAAATATTGTCCGGTAAGTTGGAAACAGGTGGGGCATAATTCTTTAGCGTTGAATCAATAAGCGTAAATACATCACTGCTGTCTTTCTCGTTTGGCTGCCAGTCACTCTCAGAAGAGCAGAAAGTAAAAAGTATTGGGAGGAGCAAAGCTCCTCCCAATATAATTCGTTTAATCATTTATTAATCGCGTGCATTAGTGAACAACAATCAATCTTCCGTTATAGCTCTTGCCATTCACCTTGATATTATAGAAGTATACGCCGTTTGAAAGACTGTTCATATCAACTGTATGAGAACCAACACTGAAACTCCTGCTTATAGTTTTTACTGTTCTACCAGAAACATCAGCTATGGAAATATCAACATTGGAGGTACTGCTTAAAGAGAATGCAATTGTATTGGGACTTGAATTGGCAACAATATCAACAGACCCCTCTTCTACTACTCCTGAGGTATCTCCTTTTATATCAAACGTATAGCTCATATACTTCACTGCGATAGGGACTGCCTGATCTTCTGCATCTGTTAAGAAATGAACATCCTTTGCTCCATTACTACCCATGTCCTCTGCCCAGGCAATGAATACTGTGGCTGAATCACCATCTATTTTAAGCCTTGGAGCAACATGTAAATAACACTCAGAAACATCATTTGTGTTTGTAATATTGATTATATCACTCCAGTTAGTTGAATCCTGAGAGTCGGCATTTTTAGTATACCTCATATAAATATCCCATTTCGTAGGCTCAAAGGTTCCTATAGAGGTATCTGCCTGCATCCATACTATAGCTGCAATTGTTCTCCCTTTTGATTCGCCAATCGCTATCTGAGTATAATAAACAAAATTTGCTGTATAAACTGTATCAGGATTGTAAATATCGTATGGTTTAGGAATATCAATACGATAGTTCCTTGTAGCACTTATCTTTGGATTATAAAAATAAACCGCTCCTGCTGGTGGCCAGCGTTTCGTAGGAGTATGGAAAGCAGTAGTATCCTCAATATTGAATGCACAGTAATACTCAGCACTGCTATTAAGGGCAAAATCAATATTTGCCCCATAGATTGTAGAAAAACCACCATAAACATCTGCATCTCTTATAAATCCAACAATAGTATCTCCTCTGTCAGCAGTCATATCGCTCCAGGTGGCACCATTATCAGTACTTGTTATGTATCCGGCTTCGTTATTATCAAGTATCTGCATAGCAGCTGTTCCACCATTGTAATCCATTGATGCTGCATACGGATCAGAGCCGTTCCTTAACTGTGTTTCTGATACTACTGATGATAAATCCTTTGTATGAAGAATGGCAAAGATCTTATTAACATTGTCACCATTAGCATCTTTTCCCCATGTAAGGAAAAGAATATTGCCGTCATCTGTTTCAAATGGCAAAACATGAATTGCATCCTTATCCTGCTCATCCCCCAGAAGAAGTGCAAAGTCCCATGTTCCTGAGCCATAACCACCACTGCCATACTGACCTGCTGCATAACCCCAGCTAACATTTGGCCATGCTCCCTCTAATACAGGGAATCCTGCATAAGGTCCGTCTGAACCAGCAAAAGCTGAAGGGTAACGAGCAAGACCAAAATCCTGAGAATATATCTGATCATGTGTCCAGGTTCCGTTGTAAAGTGTATGATAATTTAAGGCACCTGTAGGATCAAATCTTCTGTTAATAATAACCACAGCATCATTACCATAGTAAATGGTATTTGTAGTTGCAGCAATTATTGTGTATTGGTTCCCGGCACTATCAATAAGTGTACCTACACCAGCCATTGGGTCATAGTTTATAACTCCATTATATGGGTTTAAATCAATGTTGGTAAGATTATAGGAGTTATTTGAAAGTATTGTTATCGGTGCGTAAATATTAGCTGCACCAGCAATAGCAACAATCCCTATTATTGCAAGAATTAATCTCTTCATTTTAAAAACCTCCTTTTTGGTTATTTGTTTTGTTTTGTATATTTCACCTCCTTTTATATAGTAGTGCTGGGACTATTGCCCCAGCACTATTCCTAATCTATGAATACCGTTCAAATACTTATGATATTCAAAACTATAGTCTATTCTGTACTTACCCATATCTATACCTAATCCGGCTGTAAACAATCTGTCGTTCTTCTCTGTATGCCCCAGCCTTAAAAAGAACCTATTCATAAATTTCATTTCTATGCCAGCATTCACATCCTTAAGAAAATAGTAATACTCATCACGTTTTCCCATATCATTACCATTCCAGTTTATACTACCTGTTGAATCGCTAAGAGAGGATTTTTTGGTAAACTGATCTATTGGATGTATATAATCTAAGGCAAGATTTAGCTCAAAATTATCGTTCTTAATAGCAGTAAAGCTTAAACCTCCCTGGAAACTTAAAGGAAGAGGAAAAGCCTGCGTAACAGCCTCAATCTGAACATCCTCATCCTGAAGAGTATCCTTGGAAGTATACCACTCTATAGCCTGTCCTGTATATCTCTCATCAGGACCAAAGTTCTGAATGGCAAAGCCAAAATTCAATCCCTTTATACCTGTATAGTATTTACCGCCAATATCAATTGCAAAACCAAGAGCACTAACCTGGTCTATTGTAGAATAAACAGCTTTTACATTGGTACCAGCCCAGAATTTATTGGTCATCTGTTTACCGTACATAAAGCCTATAACAAAATCATTCGCACTGTAGTATTGATTTATCCCTTCCTGTCTATTAACAGTGGTTATCTCAATTGGGCCTGACAGAAACGCATGAATATCCATTCCCAGAGCGCTATTGTTCATAGGTAATGCAAATGAAATATTCTCAACAGATGTTCCAACATAGCTCATTGCATGAGCAGTTAAAATGGAAACCTGCTTTACTCCTGCAATACCAGCAGGGTTCCAGAATCCTGCCTCAACACCTTCTCCATAAGCAGTAAATGCTCCACCCATACCAATAGCTCTAACACCATCTCCCATACCAAGAGAGACTATTCCACTCCCTCCTAATCTTGCATGGAGAGGGAAGGCTAAAGCTAAAACAAATCCAATTATTAAAATTCCTTTTCTTTTCATCTCACACCTCTTAGTAAATTATTGAAAACTTACCAGTTTTCTTTTTGCCATTTTCCATTTCAACAAGGTAGAAGTACAGACCACTAGTAGCACGTTGACCTTCTTCTGTATATAAATCCCAGTAAGCAGCACCTGTAGGCTCATTATGATAGAGTACCCTGACCTGCAATCCTGCAGCATTGAATATCCTTATCTTACATTTATCAGGTAATCCCTGGAACCAGACCTTTTGAACCCATTTACTCTCATCCCATGGGGCTCTAACATAATACGGATTAGGAACTACTCTTATTGAATCCAGACTAAACGTATCCTTTAAGGTTCCAAATCCTGTTGTGGTTATTCTAATCTTAGTGTCTGAAGATACCTTTTTTAAAGTCTTTACATACAGAGTATCACCTTCTTCAGGGAATTTAGTTCTCTCATTGTACAAATCCTGAACCTCTAACCAGAACTGCTGATTTCTGTTGTATTCACCACCATGATAAACGTATATTTTATCCTTAAACCATAGAAGCTGTGAAGAGTCTCTCGTTATTGTATCTCCCTTTATAATCTTTTGATTATTTTTTATAAAGTAGCAGTGCATCATCTCACCTGTAGTTATATCTATTATCTTAAATGTGTACTTCTTGTGCCTGTTATCAACATAACCATCCTGTGTAAAGATTATAGCAAAATCAGTGGCTTCAAGGCTATCAGCCTCATGAAAGAGTATTGGTGCATCAATAGTGCTGTCAGCCCAGTGAGTATATCCATCGTCAATAATCGTATCATTAATATCAAGTTTATTCTTGGAAGTAATATAGGCTTTAAAAGAAACACCATCAATAACCGGAGAGTATCCGTCACCCTCAAGATACGGAATACTCTCTGCCTTTGGCGTTGAACCTTCCAGAATATTCCATGAGACAATGTTTCCATGCTCATCACTGTTAAATGTTACTGTGTACTCATTATCCTTAACCTCCATAGGATTAACAATAGTGCTGAAGAATCGCATATCACCCTTTCCTGATATTCTTTCGTAATCAATTGAAACATCAGCATAGTTTACTGGAGATTTCATAGGAATAGCCCAGTACTTTTTACCGCTTTTACCACCTTCAAGTATATCAACACCATACTTTGGAAGGGGCTTTGAATATGAAACCACTGAATAGTAATACTTGTATCCGTTAACAACATTGGAATCAGCATAAAAGTATCTAATGCCTGTTTCAGGACCAATTGCTTCTGACTTGAATGAAGTTATCATGTATGCATCCCCTGCATTCGGTGTAGTGTCAATTGGCAGCTCAGGATCAGGTACACCATTCTTGATAACAAAATTCATGCCGTCAAACTTAAGTGTATCTCCTGGTATGTATCCGGGGAATGTTTTATAAATCTGCCCAGATTCATGGGATTTAACCCTGAATGTAAATGAGTATGCTTCGTTGGTACTGTATGAATAAAGCTGTTTTTTATCTATGTTGTATATATCGTATCCGAAGACAGTGTCGTATTCTGTGGTAGTAGAATCAATCACAGTGGTATCAACCCTTAAAAGAGAAAAATTAACTGTGTACTGCGCTGAAACCTTCTCTGCACCAGCATCGTATCCTGTAAAGACTATCTCAGCATTAGAGGTTGCATTAACAGGTTTAATCATAACTGTATCAGGAGTTGCCGTATTCTTCCTATCGTAGTCAGCAACAAGCTCCCAGTCATCAAGGTATCCAGTTCTGCTCTTATATACTCTGTAGCCTTCAAATGTCTGCTCATCAGCCATTAAATCGACATAGTCTTCAGGACTGTTGTCCCATGTAACATATACTACTCCATCTCCTGGCTTAACTGTAACATTTGGTGAGGGCGGTGGAGCAAACCCAAGATATCCTGTGTTAAACTGATCTATTGCCATTTTTGCCTTTTCTATCAATTCATCAAGAGAAAAAGCAACAATGATTGCTACGGTAAACCCAACTTCCTCTCCTGGTTTTATCTCAGGCAGAGGTCCGCTTGCAGACAGCTGTCTTACATCTCTTGGAAGCTCGTATGTTTTAAACTCTCTTTCTGCAAGTGCGTCGTATTTAAGTGAATCCGTGCCATCATCATCAATCATAATATCGCCTGGCTCCGTGGATCTTACCCATGTATTAAAACCAGTTAACCCTGAATCTGCCGGTGTTTCAACCATTACACAGCCTATAAATCCAGCAGGTGTTATCCATCCCATCTCCTTTCCATCAGAATCATAGGAATAGCCAAGGTTCAAATCCTCAAGGTAGCCAATCATATCGTCAGTTGCATCGCCAATATCATTATCCATAAAGAATCCCACATAGAAATTCTTAAGTGGGAAATTGTTCATATTCCGAACCTTGTAGTTAATGTACATATACTGATTGTTGTACGCATAGTTCCATATATACGTTCTCTGCTCAACCCTGATACCCAGGGCCTGATAATCGTAAGGTGTTGAGTTTGTTCTTAACCATATTAATGCAGCATTATCCTCAGGAATGTAGTCACCTGCAACTGCAAAGGTCTCTTCGTAAGCTATGATATCACCTGAATCAGGATATACCCAGGCATGCTTGGGCCTTCTCTTATTAATCATAGTATCTGCGAAGGGCCAGCGTGTCTGATATGATTCCGGTTTACTCCTTGAAGGTGCAAACAGATAATAGCCCTTAGTACCCATCACCTTTTCAGGTATTTGCTGGGTAGAAAAGTACAAACCCAGAGAGCTAATATCATGCAGCTTATCACCTGCATCACTCATCTCAGGAACGCTCATAGCGCCTAAATCAGTATAATATGCACATTTGGAAACATTCTTAACCCAGGTTGTCTCTCCTTTATCATTTACCTTGGGATAGAGAGCTCCGAACCATGCTCCCCATGCCCAGTTATACATCTGACCACTGTAAGCGGGAAACTCAAGGTTGCCATTACCCGTACTAAAACCAAATGGCCACTGTCCCTCATAATGATCCCAGTTTGTAGGACGAGTTATTACACCACCCTGGCATGTATTACTAACCTCTATACTGTTCATATAGCTATTCTGTGTCCAGGCTGACCACCAGAAGACAGCCGGATTATCAGAAACAGCTGTCTGAGCTCTACATTTCTTATGTCTTTTATCAAGATTCAGACGCGGCTGCCAGTTTAGTCTTGCAAAAGCAAGGCTAACAATAAATAGTAAAATTACACTTATACGTTTCATTCCTACCTCCTAAAATCTGACTTTCAATCCAACACGGATTGTTCTTGGATCGGAAAATACATAAGGATTGTCCATTTTCCTCTTCCAGTTGTCATAGTCTGCCTTCCAGTAGTCGTACCAGGAATCAAATCCATAGTATGCATAACTTGAATAAGCACTTGGGTCAGGCTTGGGTGCTCCCCCATTATCATTGGGAAGACCAGTATTGGAGTAAACTGTATTCCAGTTTCTTACATTAAATACATTCCTGATATCTGTATACAGAGAAAGATTTAAGAATCCTATTTTCATTGCCTTCTCAACCCTCATATCCATATTAAAGCTCGGAGGCATACGCTTTGAGCCAACTGTTAAACGTCTACCCTTACTATCTGTCGGGGTATACGGAGCTCCAGAAGCGATTGAAAAGGTAACATTGGTATTGATATTGCTTAAAATCTTTACAGGCATACCCTCGGGAAGATAGAAATTAACATTACCCTTCACAGTATGTGTTATATCAAAATCAAGAGGATACTCCTTCTTTGGAAGAGGAACTCCTGAAGTCCTGTATACAAAGTAAAATTCAGTTCCATAAGAACCAGTACCCTTTGCATCCAGATATGAATAGGTTATATTACCGGATAAGAATGGAGAAAATCTCTTTGTTATACTGAAATCAGCCCCTTTGATAACAGCATAATCCTGAAGTTTATACACTGTGTATGTGGCAAGGGCATACTTACCCTCCGGGGTTCTGTAAAGTGTATTTACATTTCTCGTCCCCAAAAGGTTTGTTACATCCTTATAGTAAGCAACAATTTCAGTTGCAATATCTTCAGTTATTGCCTGTCTGTATCCAATCTCATAAGCAATGGTCTTTTTAGGAGGCAAATCAGGATTACCAATAAGAGGATAACCTGTTGTAACGTCTGCCTGCAGATTCTGGTACATCTCTGCAAACTCCACTGGCTGGAAGAAATGGCCATAAGAGGCATACATTACAGACTTCTCAGATACAGAAAATGATATACCAAACCTCGGTGAAATCTGAATCTTTGGGCTTGCAGGAGCCATACCTGCCTCAAGGCTATCAAGCCTTAGATAAAAGTCAGACCTTGGATCAAGATAATCAATCCTTATCCCTGGATTAAGTGTCAAATCCTCATACTCAATCTTATCCTGAATGAATCCGGCAGCAAGAATAGGAGTTTTATGATAACTATCAGAATAGGGGTTTTCATTAATAAATGCAACATTTTTCAATGTAAGATCATGATAGTTTATGTCTATTCCCGTTTTCATTTGGTTAAATTTGTTCACCTGAGAAGTGATTGAAAATGAAACAAAATACTTTGTTGTCTGTCTATCATGCCAGATAGGATAGAAATTATAGCCAAACCTTCTAAACCTATCTGAATTGTAACGTATATAGTACATATCACCACTTGACTCTATACTATCCTTTCCCAATTCTCCTCTTTTATACTTATCAACATCTGATAGATACTTTTCCAGGTCAAACTCATGATATATAAGTCTCTTATTCTGTTCATCAAGGACCCATTCGTTAACATCATAGTAGCGTGCATTCAATGCGTCTCTTTGATGTTTTAGTTTGGTAAGTTTATCCTTTCCTGTCCATTTCCATCCCTCGTCTGTCATTTCTCCGTAACCATTCCCATTATCAGCCATATACTCATAGAACCAGAACCAGGCAGCAGAATCCTGATGAAGTGTATCAAGATGGTATCTATCAAGTACTTCCTGAGGGACAGACCAGGTTCTGTTTTCCTGATCCCACCAGGAAGAATCCCTTGCTACTCCTGGCCAGGTAAGAATAAATCTTCCGAATTCTTTCCAGTCCTTGTAATCCTTTCCTCTCATTCCTGCCCTATGAAAATGCGTACTAAACGTACCTACATTTACTGAATAAAATGTTGAATGCAATATCTGATGCCTTATTTGCATATTTAATTGATAATTATCCCTTATACTCATTGGCCAATCCTGCCACCATGTACCGAGTGAACGATAATGATCATAGCTTATCCACCAGGACTGAGAATAATTAGCGCTTACAGTAAGCTTAAATCCTCTAAATGGCTTAAATGCAAGCTTACCAGTGCCACTCTTTCTGTGCGACTCAGCATGGGGCAATCTGTCAAAATGCTCAAGTATATTACCTGATACAAAAAATGTAAGCATCCTGGTAAACAAGGGACCACCGAGTGTCAGACTTATATTATCGTGCCCAAAGCCATAAAGATGCTCGTATGTTGTATCTATAAAATTTCTATAAAGTACTTCTCCCAATCGCATTGGCTCGTCAGTGTCATAGTAAATAGAGCCGGAGAGTCTTTTCCCTCCCTCTTTGGTAACAATGTTAACTATACCGGACATAGCATTACCATACTCAGCGTTGAAACCACCACTTACAACAAGCATCTCTGCTATAGCAGCGTTATCAAGCTGAATACCACTTGTTCCATAAACAGGATCGTTGACATTTACGCCATCAACAACATACATAACCTCATTGGAACGGCCACCTCTGATATGAAGCCCGGAAGAGGCTCTTCCCTTTGTTTCAACAGTTCCTGCCTGCTGGGCAACTATATCCGTAAAATCACTTACAGCCCTACGTTCTATGTCTCTCTTACTAATCCTGGACATGGATGCAGTAACATCCTTCTGCACCATAGAACGCTTTGCTGTTACCTTTACTACTTTGGTTTTAATAGCTTCTGGAGAAAGCTTAAAATTAATGTGGGTTGTCATATCCTGAACAACTTTAACATTGCTTATTCTTACAGTCTGATAACCCACCATGGAAGCTTCCAAAGTATATGTACCAACAGGAACATTAATAATATAGTATCTACCATCCATTCCTGTTGCTGCTCCCATCTCCGAACCTACAACAATAACATTAACCATAGGTAGAGGCTCTCC
Organism: Caldifarciminota bacterium; assembly: GCA_027025255.1. Taxonomy (GTDB): domain Bacteria; phylum Hydrothermota; class Tepidihabitantia; order B3-TA06; family JALVRC01; genus JALVRC01. The sequence continues at coordinate 5,167 of JALVRC010000083.1, read as the reverse complement.
AGTAGAAGCATCTATCACTCTTCCTGCTATTTTACCCGTAATACCAGCAAAAATAAAAACTGGGATTAAGAATAAAAAGAGAAAAGCTCTTACGTTTATTCTCATCTTACCTCCTTAATTTATTCCTCTTCTAAAACAAAATCAAACGGGATTGCAACCCAAACACGAACAAATTTATCCCTCTGTTTTGCTGGCGTAAAGGTTGCTTTTCTTGCCGCCTCAAGTGCGGCTGCATCTAAATTCCTATCACCACTCGATTTAACCACCTTTGCTTCGCTCACATGCCCATCGGTTTCAACAAGCACATTTACAATAACTTTACCCTCTACTCCTGCTTCTTTTGCAATATCAGGATATTTCGCAGATGGTTTATACTTTAATTTGGGTTTTACCTCAACCTTAAAGTAAGGGACAATAGGAACCTCAACACTTTCTTCAGGTTTTTGATATATTTCTGCAAATTCTGTTTCTGCCATTGTTGCCGCCTCTGCTTCTTCTTCATTCTCAGCAGCTACAGGAACAGCAACCTTTTCTTCAGGAGGAGGCTGTGCTATTTGTTCAAGTTCAGGAGGTAAATCTTCTGAAATAATCTCTGTCTGTTTATGAGGTTTTATTTCCTGTACCTGAATCTTATTAGGACTTAAAACAAAAATAAGAATTATAATCAGTAATGCAATAACAGTAGCTATTCTCAAATTTATGCCGTATTCGTTCTTTATATCCTTAATTACATACTGCATCTCACACCTCCTTACTCTTCAAAATCAGTAGCAAAGACAAGCCTTAATGCCTTTACTGCCTTCATTTTCTCAACAATCTTATTAACTACACCGTATTTCGCCTCTTTATCTGCCCGTAAAAGCACAATTAAATCAGGATTTGCAGCAAGTTGATTTTGCAAAAAATAACCAAGCTGCGCTAAACTAATCCTTTTATCCTGGACAGTTATAAATCCGTCATTATCTACCCAGACATTAACTGTATTTCTTCTTAACCTGATACGCTCAGTGGATTTAGCCTTTGGAAGATTGATATGTATACCTTGCTCTGTTCTAAAAACAGTTGAAACCATAAAAAATAGGATTAGAAGAAATGCTATGTCCGAGGTAGATGCAGTAGGTATTTCTACTTTAAACCTACTTCTTCTCGCTATTTTCATTCCCCACCTCCTACTTCCTCAATAGGAACAAGACTTATTCTTTGAGCATGGGAAAGTTTCAACTCATCTAAGACATCAATCATGACTCTATAAGGAGCATTCTTAGATACCTTTAAGGCAATAGACAGAGATTCGTTGTCTGCAATTGCTTTCTCTACTTTATCTCTAACCTGTTCAATCTTCATCTTTCTATCTTCAATTAATACGTCTCCATAAGGGTTTACAAGAATCTCCATAATATTTTCTTTCCTTATTTTCTTCTGTTCACCCTTTTCTGGCAAAAGCATTTTTAGTCCCTTTTCTCTTGAGAAGATTGTAGCTGTCATAAAGAAAACGATTAAAAGGAAAGCAATATCAGCCATTGAAGCGGTAGGAATGTCCGGAGAAGATTTTTTCTTTTTTCTAAAAGTAAGCATATCTATCCTTTAATAAGACCCTTCTCTAATAAATAATCCACAAGGAGAGAAGAAGCCTGTTCCATATCCCTTGAATATCTATCAATAATAGCTGAATAAAGGGTATGGAAGAAAACAACTGGAGCAGCAATAAGAAGACCTGTAGCTGTAGTGATTAAAGCCTCAGATATACCACCAGCAACGACTGTAGGCTCCACTTCACCAGCCTTAGCAATACCTTCAAATGCTCTAATCATACCTGTTACTGTACCTAAAAATCCTAATATCGGAGCTAATGATGAACTCATAGCTATCCAGATCATACCTCTGTCTAAGAATGAAAGCTCTACAGAAGCTTTCGCTGCGATATTCTCCTCAACAACTTCTTTTCCTAAGGAAACCTTCTCAAGGCCAGCGGCAAGGATTTTCGCAACAGGTTGAGGTGTCTCATTGCAGAGTTTCAATCCTCCATCAATACCGTCCGCATCAATTGTTGCCTTTAAATCGTTTACAAATGTCATAGGATTAAGACGTGCCTTAATAATTAATGTGATTGCTCTTTCAATAATAAATACAAGTGCAAGGATTGCTATAGCAAGCAAACCCCACATCATATCTCCGCCTTTTACAAAGAGTTCTATCATATATTTCCTCCTATTTTATTTTTATTATAAACATATTATTAGTAATGTCAAGTATTTTACAACCATTAATTTTTACCCTCATCTGCCACTCGTTTCATTCTTGTACCATTAACAATATAGGTTATGCCAGCATGAGAAAACCTATTAAGAAAAAATGAATAGATAACGGAAAACGGCATAAAAAATTCTCTTAATGGTATAAGCCATGCATATATTAAATCACGTGGTTTGTTACCGTACAAAAGATTCCCTGTGACAACAAAGATGTTTCTTAACACAAAAATCAACAGAGGAACTCCCCAATAAATCCATCCATTGTTATAAATCAAGCCTGAAATAACTCCTAAAATATTCCATAAAGCAGGATAATAAAACAATGTAAATATATAGACCCCCCTCTTTGCATAAGAACGCTGAAATCTTGCCCATCTTAGAATATGATTCATCGTTTGTTTAAGACTGGCTTTCGGATAGCGCGTCGGGACAACATATCTCGGTAATTCAATTCTGTATCCACCATAGTGTCTTACTGCATAACCAATACCCTGATCATCAATAAGATGATCCTTAACCTCTTCTATGACATTACTCTTCTTAAAAACCTCCTTTCTAAACATAACTGAATGCCCTGAAACAAAATCAATAAAACCAAAATTATAAGCAAAGGTATAAGCAGCAGGAAAATCAGCATTCATACCAAGACCTTCAAAAGCAGTACCAATAGATGAAAAATCATTCATTGTCTGAACCGATGTTACAACCCCTATAGCATCTTGGGATAAAGGTTTAACATGCTCTTTAAGATAATCCTTTTTAACATATACATCTGCATCACTTATCAAAATATAATCATACTTTGCAATACGTAATCCATGAATATAATTGTTCACCTTTTCATGTACAGCATACCTTTCCTCCACTCTTTCTATCTTTGCATCAACATTCGGATAATGTTTTATCAGTCGTTCTATAACCTTTAGAACCGGATCATCCTTTGCATCAATATGCGAAAGAAAAATAATCTCATACTTCGGATAATCCAATTCAAAAAACGTACGGAAGTTCTCCTCGTCTCCCTTGTGTAATCCCCTGACTGGTTTAAGTATAGTTATAGAAGGTGTAAAATTCTTTATCTTTTCATACTTATGAGGTATTAGCTTAAACAAAAACATATTTATAAATAAAACAATATTAACAATCAAACCAATTACAGAAAGTAATATAAATATGAGAACTACGGTTTGCACCCTACCTCCTTTTAAAGATATTTGCGTTCACATGAGATGGATTAAACAATGTGACTTCTGTTTCATTTAAAACTATTCTCCTGGCACTCTCAACTCCTTGCATAAAGGAATGATCCATATTCCCTACTTCATATTGCCATCCACCTAAACGTCCTCTTGAAAGTATATTCCTTTTCTCTAAAAATGCCCTTAATTCCTGTAATATATCATCCCTATCTACGCTTGGGATAGGATATGCTTGGGATTCTACATGATGCCATATATCAACGATTTCACCACTTACAAACCCTATATCTTTTAAAATATTAACTATCTTACCACCAACATCATTAACAATCCTTTTCTCAGTTGATTCAGAAACCTCAACCATAAGTGAATAATGACCGTCTGGTGCATTATTTTTCGAGTAATTTGTAAAAACAGTAAGCCTGTAAAATGGTACATCCCTTTGAGGGAAATACATCCAGCATATATCCTTTAGCCTTTGAGGTAACTCTCCTTTAATCCCAATGCCAAAAACATGTACCTGGTTATAAAGTAATCTCCTGGACTTCTTCTTAAGCTCAACTGGGGCATCTATTACTCTATCAATTAAATGATTAATTGGCATTGTTGATATTAAATAATCAAACCTCTCCTCTTTACCATCTCTAAAGAATATATTATGACCGCTAATAGTTACAATCTCTTTATTATATACAATATTTTCCGAAACTGTATTGGCTATACGATTAAATATGTCTCCTGTACCATTATTCTTCGGAAAAATAAATCTTGCATTAGGCCCCCATCCAATATCGTCCTTCTCAGTAATAATATTTTTCAAAAGCCTTCTTAAATCAACAGTAGCAACTCTTTCTCCAACCCATTGATATCCCATTTTAGAAGGAGGATAAGCCCATACCTTATAATTGTATGGGAACATGAATATTTCACTGAGTTCTCTTCCAAAAGAAGCTTCCAACCAATCTTCAAAATTCTTTATCTCTTTTGTTGTTTTTTGGAATAGTTCATCTACAATCTTAGCAACTTTCTCTCTGGAAAGATATCTAATATTATACTGGAAAGGATAGGGAATAAAATTCCCATCAAGAAAAACATACGCACTTCGCACAATTGAATTTAAAGCGTTATCATTATATAAATCCTTAATTATATTATCAAAATAAGAATAATGAGAGAAAAGAACATGACCACCCACATCCCATATAAAACCCTTGCTGTCTTTATAACTTGTTGATATCCCTCCGGGAAATGTTTTCTTTTCATAAATCATAAAGTTCTTATGCCCTAACTTACTCAACTCATAACCAGCACCAAGTCCTGCAGGTCCAGCACCAACTATTATTACTCTTTTATCCATTAATCCTCCTTGACAGGGCAACCCTTGAACGAAGCTTCCCTTTGTTCATAGAACCAATACCAAGATAAATATTATCAGTAAAAACCGCTACAAAACCTTCTAAGCGAGAATATTCTTCCTCTACCATAATATCTTTACCTTTTATAAAAGCATCTGCTTTATCCTGTTCAAGCAAAACTTTATTCTTTTTTATATAAGGCGAAATTACACTAAAGCCTGCAGTAGTAGGTTTCCAGCCTTTTCTATATATTCTTATAAACCTTATACCTCTTCTTTCTATATGTGTTTTTATATCACAAAGACCCGCTTCTTTTGATACTATAAAGATACTGTGTTTTTTAATATAGAAATAGAATTTA
>JALVRC010000082.1 GCA_027025255.1 Caldifarciminota bacterium | reverse complement strand
ACCTTCAATCCTGCCTAATTCCTGGCGGAAAGCTTCGATATCAGCTTCGGTAGCACCAATTAATTGATAATATGTTTCATTGCAATCTTTAATTGAAGCGTTAACATTGCTTAATTGATTTTTCAAAGCTGCTGCTTCTTGCTCCTGTTGAGCTAATTTGTTCTGCAAGTCTTTAACATTTGCTTGGAACATTTGTATTCTTTTTACTGCTTCATCTTTGGTCAATTCCTGATCGGGAAGATTTGAGTAATCTCTCTCAGGTGATGAACAGCTCATCACAACGAGTGCAAGAATTAATAAGTAGATTAATCTGTATGTTTTTTTCATTGTTTTCTCCATATAATTAAATAAAATTTCTAAATCGGAATAGATTATTTCTGTTCAGGCTTCCAGTCAGGCCAAACGTCGGGCCAGGTCGCCAATTTTTGTTTAATGTAGTTAACTTTGTCTTGACATTCCTTCAACTCCGCTTTTCTAGCATTAAGCTCTGCTTCCAATCTAGATTTTTCATTTTTTACCTGAGAAATCTGCTCGTTTAATTTTGCCTCGTCTCGTCTGAGACCATCTAACTGAGCCAATTGTTCGTCAGTGATTTTACTCGAACAACTGCTCATAAACAAACCGCCTGCAAGCACTAAAATGCTCAGTCCGGTTTTTGAGAATAAGTTTCTCTTATGCATACTGCCTCCATGAAAGTAAATAAAATTTGGTTAATTCCAATTTCTTATAATACATTATACTATACTATCAAATAAAAATTATTATAAAAATAAATAAAATTTTGTAAATATTCAATTATTTATACTTTTTAATTACGAATTTCTTTCATCTTTTTTTTCATAATATTCATTTTCTTATCAAAATTAACGATTAAGAATAAAAAAATATATATTAATGAAGAACTGTTGAAGGAAAGTTATGTATATCACAAAGATCCTGTGATTTATTCAAAAGAAAACAGTTTTATTATGGATTATATCAAGAGAGATAATTTTGAAATAGATTATATACCTAAAGGGTATTTTTTCGTAATGGGGGATAATAGGGATAATTCTTATGACAGCAGGTATTGGGGACCTTTAAAAAGGTCTTATATAAAAGGGAGACCGTGGATTATTTATTGGAGTTATAAAGCAAAGAAAGGGCAATATACTGTTAAAGGTGCGGGAAACCAAGTTAAAAATATGATTAATTCTTTGCTTCATATATTTACAAAAACAAGATGGAAAAGAACATTAAAATTAATAAGATAATTCTTGTTTTAATCTTTCTGCTAATTTCCTTTTCTGCTTTTTCTTATGATGAGATTCTTTCATACAGGTTTTATAATTCGGAAATCAAATCGAATTTGGAATTTTATCAGTATTTTAAAGATTATATAACGAATAACCAAAGGTTAAGTTCGTACTTGGAGTTGAGTTATGTATTTGAGAATTATTCTCAAAAATTTGAAGATTTGTCCTCTTATAAGAATGCGGAATGGAAAGCAAACAGAAGCATCCCCGAAAAGATAAACTTTATTTTCGGTAATAAAAAAGCGGGAGCGAATATAACACTCGGGAGCTTTTTCCCCGTTTATGACAGAGAGCTTGTATATTCGGATTCGGATACAAAGTATGAATTATCAACAAAAACAGGAGAGGGTATAAGATATTAC
>JALVRC010000081.1 GCA_027025255.1 Caldifarciminota bacterium | reverse complement strand
GGGCTGCTCGGTATGCAATAGGTAAATAACAACAAATAAACCCACCGAGGACACAGAGAAGGTTTTAAAAAGATTCCAATTCCTTTGGTTCTCTGGGTGCTCTGTGGCTATATATTGAACCAGGGAGGTCTTAATGATAATCACAAAGAAAAAGGACTTTAAGGAATTGATGGGGAACCTGAGGAACTACCAGAGTTTCTTTCTGATAGGCTGCTCAGAGTGTGCCTCCCTCTGTGGTACCGGAGATGACAAGGCAATTGAGGAGATGACCCAGGCTCTAAAGGCGGAGGGTAAGGATGTGAAAGGCGGATTTGTAGCCAAAACCGGCTGTCAGGTGCTTGGCACCAAGAAGGAACTCAAGGCATTCAAGGAACAACTCGCAACAGCAGACTGCATCCTTGTCATGTCCTGTGGCGCCGGCACGCAGACAGCGGTGGAACTCTTCCCGGACAAGGCTGTTTATCCAGCCAATGATTCCCTCTTCCTTGGCAATATGACAAGATTCCAGATGTTTGATGAGAGATGCTCCCTTTGTGGACAATGCATACTTGACAAGACAGGGGGTATCTGTCCTGTAACCACCTGCCCGAAGGGCCTGCTCAATGGTCCCTGTGGCGGTATGCAGGACGGCCACTGCGAGGTAAGCCCTGATATCCCCTGTGCATGGGTGAGGATCTATGAGAGGATGAAGAAGCTAAATAAACTGGAAGAACTGAGGGAATCCGTCCTTGAGGCAAAGGACTGGTCCCAGAAACAGAGCCCAAGAAGCCTTTATATGAGAGAAAAGGAGCATAAATAAGGAGGACCGAAAAACATGTCTTTCAGAGAGGCACTTGACTCGGGAAAGTTTGTTGTTACAGCTGAGGTTGGTCCACCAAAGGGAGCTGATATTGAGGAGATGATCCATCATATTGACCTTTTGAGGGATAAGGTAGATGCCATAAACTTCACTGACAACCAGTCTGCAGTTATGAGGATGAACTCCCTTTCAGGATGTAAGATCGCCCTTGAGCGAGGTGCGGAACCAATCCTTCAGATGACCTGCCGGGATAGAAACCGCATAGGGCTCCAGTCAGACCTTCTTGGAGCCTATGCCCTGGGGGTAAAGAATGTCCTCTGCATGACCGGTGATCATGTATCAGCAGGTGACCACAAGGGTGCCAGGCCTGTCTATGACCTTGAATCGGTTCAGCTACTTAAGGTGGTAGATGCCCTCAACAATGGTAAGGATATGGAGGGCAATGATCTGAAGGGAAGCACCGGCTTCTTTCAGGGCGCTGTGGTAACACCCGAGGCAAATCCCCTTGAGCCCCAGCTTATAAAGTTTGAAAAGAAGGTTTACATTGGATACGACAAGGGAACCACCAGAGATATTGAAAGGACCGTTATTTCTAAAGATACAAACTATGTCTACGCAACACAAAAACACATTGATAAAACAAAGATATACCTTAAAATAGTTATGTCTAAAGAGGATTTAAGCACAGTAAGTGTATATAAGGAGCGAGAGGGCAAAGAAGAATATTTTCTAAAAAGACTTTCTGATACATTATATTATTATAGGTACAAAGGGAAAGAACACTACTTAAAAACAAAAGCGCCAATTTATGACAGACATACCCTTATCGAATTATTCAGGTTCTATAATTTCACTCATCCTGAAAAAACCACTTTCCCACTCTTTGAGGTTAGTTATGGTAAAATTGTAAAAGCGTATGTCTTTCTTGAATCCAGAGATACAATAAAAACCATGCGTAAGAAATTTTTATGTTATAAGCTTGTTTTTAAACTGAAGAATGCTTTTCTTAATACAGTTGTAAAAATTCTATCCAAAGGAAGAAGATTTGAATTCTATTACAATGTAGTAGGCACCCATCCCTTAGTCTATTGGACTGACCATAAAGATGGATATATGAAATTAAAGTCTTATAACAAGGAGGAGTAATGATAAATTATGGGTTGTTAAGAGATTTACTAGACATGAGAGATTATACACCTCAAAGTAAAGAAGTTGAAAACATTTTAGGTAAACAATGGTTAAGTTTTGAAACTACCCTACCAAGCCAAATTGATCTTAGAAACTGGACCTCTCCTGTAGAAGACCAGAAGAATTTAGGTTCATGTACTGCTCAAGCTGTTGTTGGATTAGTAGAGTTTTACGAAAGAAAATATCATAATGAATTTATAGATGCTTCACGATTATTTTTATATAAGGTTACAAGAAAATTATATAACTTTACTGGGGATTCAGGTGCATATATAAGGGGAACAATGAAAGCTTTAAAGATATTTGGAGTACCTCCCGAAAGATATTGGCCTTATATAATAGAGAAATTTGACGATGAACCAGACCCTTTTGTCTATTCACTCGCAAAAGAATATCAGGCTATTACCTACTTCAGGTTGGATAAATCAGATGTTAAAAGAGATGACCTTTTGTTTATCTTAAAGAATGTTCTTTTTAAAGAAATACCTTTTGTCTTTGGATTTTCTGTATACACTTCAATTCACAGCAAAAATGTATCAAAAACCGGGTATATCCCTTTCCCAAGAAAAGGAGAAAAAATGGAAGGAGGCCATGCTGTAATGGCAATTGGCTATGATGATACAAGAAGAGTATTTATTATAAAAAATTCATGGTCCAAAGAATGGGGAGATAATGGTTATGGATATCTACCTTACGATTACATTCTTAAAGGTTTATCAGCTGATTTCTGGTGTCTTACAAAACAAGAATACGTTACTCTTCAAGACTTATAAAGGTGAACATTTGAGAAAAAACCTATTCTCTCTAATCATTATTATCTTGTTTAATTGTTCAAAAGTAACAAAACAAAACATAGATTATAGAAATGAAATGAGGAATTTTGTTATTGAACTATCAAACTATGCAAAGGGAATAAAGCCTGAGTTTAATGTCATTCCACAAAATGGTCATGAGTTATTGGTAAAAAGTATTGAAACATTTACTCCAGCTACAGATTATATATCTCATATTGATGGAGTAGGAAGGGAAGAACTTTATTATGGATATAACAATATTGATGATAAAAAAACCCCTCAGGATATTACAGACGAAATAATAAAATATATGGATTTTGCAAAATCCAATTCTCTTACTGTTTTAGTTACAAATTATTGTTCTGATTCAATAAACTCTTATACAGCCCTTCAAAAATGTAGTGAAAAAGGTTATTTATGTTTCAACGCTTACAGTAGAGAACTTGACACATTCCCTGTTTTCCCTAAAACTCCTTATGAAAAAAATAAAAATGACATAAATTTTCTTTCTCAGGCAAAAAACTTCCTCTACTGGATTAATCCAAGTACTTTTTCAAACAAAAATGATTTTATAGAGACACTAAATACAAAAGATTATGATATAATTATTCTTGATCTTTTTTTTGTTAATGAAGAATCTTTAACTCATGAGGATTTAAAAAGAATCAAAATAAAAAGCAATGGAGGTAGGAGACTCTTAATAGCTTACATGAGTATAGGTGAGGCAGAAAACTACAGATATTACTGGAAAAAAGAATGGGATGAAAATCCACCTGAATGGCTGTGTGGAGAAAATCCTGATTGGGAAGGTAACTATAAGGTAAAGTACTGGTTAAAGGAATGGAAGAACATAATTATGGGAAATGATAGCTCATACCTTAAAAGAATTATTGATGCTGGATTTGATGGAGTGTACCTTGATATTATAGACGCCTATGAATACTTTGAGGAAAAAGAATGAGACTTAAGATAAAACTTATCTTGCTTTTTACTTTGCTGTTAATATTAACAAGTGGAAGTATTTTTATCACAAGTGCATATAAACTTAAAGAATCTCTTACAGAAGAGGCAAATTATAGAATGACTGATATGCTTATTCATCTACATACAGCCAGCCAATTCATTGACAACAAGTCATTGAAATCAGTGTTAAAAAAATTCATGAACATTACTTATAAATCTAATGATTACACACTAAATATTGCCTCTATCTCTATAAAAAAAGACAACAAAAATATAAAAGTTTCCAGAATCATTAAAGGGAAAACCATATCCTTTATTTTAAAAAAACAAAACAAAGAAATCGCTTCGGCTGTATACTCTATAACAGGATTACATAAAACAATAGAAGAAATACTAATAAAACAAGGTCTAATTTCTTTACTAATACTTTTCCTGGGAATCTTTTCAATCTTCTTTTTCTCTCACACACTCACAAGAAAACTTACTAAACTTACTAAGGCTATGGACAAAATATCAAACCATAATTATAAAGTAAGAATTAGCATCAATTCAAAAGATGAAATTGGAAAGCTCGCTAATCATTTTAATAGTATGGCACAATCATTAGAAGAGGGAGAATTTGCTAAAACTGTTCTTAAAAGATATGTGACCAAGCAAGTAGCTGAGAATATCCTAAAGAAGAAAAACGAACTTAAATTGGAAGGAGACAAAAGAAATATAGCAGTATTATTTGGAGATATAAGAGGATTCACAAAACTTTCAAGTAATATGGAACCAGAAAAAATTATAGCTTTACTCAATGATTTTTTTTCTATAATAATTGACATAATCATAAAATATGACGGTGTACTTGATAAATTTATTGGAGATGGATTTCTGGCATTTTGGAATGCTCCTCTGGATCAGAAAGATTACATTGAAAAATCGTGTGATGCAGCAATTGAAATTGTAAATGCAATAAAAAGAAAAAACATAAATAGAATCAAAAACGGACAAACACCCGTTGAAATGGGAATGGGGATAAACATAGGTCAAGCAATAGCAGGGAATGTTGGTTCAGAAAAACGAATGGATTATACGGTTATTGGCAATACAGTTAACATAGCTGAAAGAGTTGAAGGATTTGCACCTAACACAACAATTTATGTTACAAAAGCTGTATATGAATTAATAAAAGGAGATTATATTCTAAATTTCATTGGGCTAAAAAAAACTGGTGAAAATATTAAGCTGGAGGTACATGAACTTATAAGGAGGAAAGATGTATTATCATAGATTTTATTTATTTGTTTTGTTTGCATTTGTTACTTCTTCTTGCTATTCCCCTGAAAACCACAAAGAAATAATAGTTGTTATAGAAGAAGGGACTAAAAAAGACTCCTCATTAAAGGACAAAGATACCAGTTCAACCTCTATTACTTCTTCTCATAAAGGAGTAAAAAAACTTTCTTTAACAAGAGCGATAAAACTCTTAAAATACGACATAGAAAAAAAAGATACTAAAAAATTTCTAATCCACGTTGGCTATATAGAAAGAACTATTCAAAATGAGATAAAAAGAACTAAAAATAAAAATAAGAAATCTATTTTAAGAAAAATATCCATAAGGATTAATAGAATACACGTTATTTTACC
>JALVRC010000080.1 GCA_027025255.1 Caldifarciminota bacterium | reverse complement strand
AAAGTGTATTGATGCTTTCTGAGAATTGATAGAAGACCTTAACCGGTGGTTTTAATTCCGGAAATTTCAGGCCTCTCTTTTTTAAATCATCTTTATAATGCCTTTTAATATCAGTTCTGGTTCTTCTCACCATAAGATGTTTTAGAATTCTCTCCCTTAATTCTTTTGAATTTTCTTTGGAGATTCTTATATAATCTCTTTTGCCCTTTGCTTCTGAAAGTCTTTTGTCCAGCTTTTTAAAAAACTTGAAAAGATTTTTTAATCCGGGAAGATTGCTTTTAAAACGGGGCTGGAAAAGAAAAAGCTGGGAGGCTATATCCTGAGGAGAATTGTTCATAGGGGTTGCACTGATTAATACAACCTTTTTGCCAATACAAATCTCGTGAAGTTTTAGGAAATTTTCAGTAATTTGATTTCTAAACAGATGAGATTCATCCACAAAAACATTTTCATATTTGTCAAGATTTTTAGGGGCATTAAGAATTTTTTGAAGATTTCCGTAGGATTCAACATAAAAGCCTGCGACTCCGTATTCTCGCAAAACTTCTTCCCAGTATGGTTTAAGAATTGGGGGAGTAATAACAAGAGTTCTGCCTACCAACAGTTTTGCAAGAAGAGCTGCAATATATGTTTTTCCAAGCCCCACAACATCTGAGAGGAAAACTCCATTGTATTTTTTAAGAATCTCTCTTGCATAAACAACAGCATCTTTTTGATACACAAGGTTTAAGTATCCCTCGGGAACACTTATATCTTCTACCAAATCAAGATTGATTCTCTCTTTGAAATATTCATAAAGAAACTTTAAATAAAGCTCATAGGGAGTGATTTGCTCATTCAGATATGTTTTTTCCTTAATTGCTTGTGCAACAGCAGTAGAAACATCAACGGCTTTTTCCCATAGCTCTTCAAATTTACTGAGAGCAAAATCAACATCAGGGCGGTCCTTTAATTCAACATTAAATTCAAGATTATCAATGAGTCCTGCTACGGTAAAATTACTTGAACCTGTAATCACCCTCCCAAAATCAGGATAATCTTTTCCGTATCTTATAATATAGACTTTGGCATGAATCTGGTGGGAGGGATGAGCTTTGATTATTAACTTTTTTTGGGAGATAAGTTCAATAAATTTTCTTATTCCTTCCTCAATCTCTTTTTCATCATCACTATTTTCTATATCCTTAATATAATTTTCTGAAATCTGCTCCTCAATATTTTTGATTGGAAAAACAAGTTTTCCTCTCTGAATTAATTCATAGGTCCGTCTGTCAGTATTTATTCCTACTAAAATTCTAATCTCTTTAACACTTTGAAGTGAAGAGTAAAGTTTAAAAAAACCTGAGGCTCTGAAAAAACCTACAAGAACATCAAAAAACTCAGCACCTTTTAAAACCTTCTGGAATCTATCAAGAAGGGTGCTACCTTCTTCGTTTGTGAAAAATCTTGTATCTGTCATTTGTTTTTCTCTATTGTATTTTTTAGATATGATGACTGATGATTTTCAGCTCCCGGCAGTATATTATTAATTAACTCGCTTAAAAATTCATTCCGGTTTGTTATTAAGCTGCCCATGTGTCCTCCGAAATGTTTTGATTTTTATTTTTTGTTTTATTTTCAGCCTTCATCACCTATATTTCTCCCTTTATTCTTTAAAACATAATATGTGCTTC
>JALVRC010000079.1 GCA_027025255.1 Caldifarciminota bacterium | reverse complement strand
GTCTAATACCTGTATCTAAAGCGCATGTATCAAAAACTTTGTTAAATAATTGCCTTGCTGTCTCATTCTTTTTTAAAAGAATCAAAACCTCCTTATTTTATAAAAATATATAAAAAAAAAGGCGGGCCTTTTGGCCCGCCTTTAAGATAAATTATCCTCTTATCTTGTAAGGATAACTTTCTCTGTAGCCTTATAGCCAGCAGTCTCCATCCTTATGAGATAGATACCCTGTGCAACACTGCTACCGTTATTATCGCTACCATCCCAGACAACATTATGATAACCTGGCTGGACATTGCCTGAGACAAGTGTCTTCACCAGCTTACCTGTAATGTCATAAACGCTGATTGTAACCTCAGCATTTACAGGAACAGCATAGTTTATAGTAGCATTGGCTACAAATGGATTAGGTTTAACAGCTGAAAGCTCAAATGCAACTGGGAGATTACCCTCAGCTATACCCTGATTAAATTTAATAAATTTCGCATCATCGTCTGGACAACCATCACCAACTAACTCTGTTCTGAATGTAATTGTGAATGGATGCTTTTCATCATAGCCCATATCTGTTGTTGGTACATGCCATACTGCAAATTCTACAGTATCAATCCAGGGCTCGTCAATGGTATTACCAATCCAGTTTATATGAGATACCATCTGATGGTTCTCATAAACATTGGTATCACCTCTGACATCTTTAACTTCGCAGACAACCTGGAAGTTGCTCTCTTCATGATACCCATAGTTATTTACAATACAGGTTGGAGTATACTCATCACCTGCAGTCACTTCATCACCTGTTGGCTCAAGAATTGTGTTTACACCAACATCATGTGAAAGCAATGCGGTAACGTTTCTTGAAACTGTATCGTTATATGGACAGTGGTCACCCTTTACCTTACCAGGCTCACCAACCTCATCAGCTCTTACTATTCCATAAATGGTGTATTCAACACCAGCACCAGATGGATCACACTGACCTTCAGGTGTCCATGGATTCAAACCGACATATAGAGTATCATCACCATCATCTGCACCAAGATATCCTATATGATCAATGTTTGTTGAATCCTTGTACTGTGTCTCACCACTTGATACATAGTCTGCCTGGAAGTATACCTTGAAGTAATCTACCTGATCAGGCTCTGCTACACGTCCGAGGTTTGTAATCTCAACCTCTGGAGTAATGGGTTCACCATCTTCTACGTAGTTTAATGTCCTGTCAGGAGCTGTTATCTCAAGTACTTTAAGGTCATGAGCTTCCTCAAAGTAACATGGATCCTGAGGAGCAGGTGAAAGAGGATATGGACCCCAGACAAGGTGTCCGTAAATCTCTGTTGGGTATGTATAGTCATAACCAGTATAACCGTTCCAGCTTGTTATTGTATGGCCAGCAGTATTTCCTCTACCGCCTCTGTTCCTGTCAAAGATCCCGTATGTAGCACCACCCCAGCATGCATGATGCAATGGGAGCACTGCCATTGTAACCTCGTAGAACCAACCATTACTGCTGTTAGCACCTCTTACGCCTATCCAGATATTACCAGGCTCTGCTGAATTTGCCCATACACCGGTCTTTCCAAGAGTAAACTCATTCCAGCCTTCTACAACACTATTAACAAGGCCTGTTGGTGAATCACTGAGTTTTGTATTACCAATACCGCAGCCACTGGAATTCTCCAAGAGCATTCCAACCCATTTCTCTTCATCACTTCTCAAGCCTGATACAAAGAATCTACCACCTGTAACAAGGCCGCCGTTCTCTACAGGGTAGTATGTTCCCCATACAAAATTAGAACCAGCGCCCCAGCCGATCCAGGGACTACCCCACTCATAACCGAGTGTATCGTCACACTGAACGGTTGCAGGTCTTTCAAGCACATTATTGTTTGTACACTCATCATTGTCAAGTGTAACCTCTGCTTTCAAAGTATACTTTGTTCCATACTCACCAGGTGTATCCCAGCATGGGAATGAGATAGTTTCAAGAAATCTATCATCACTTGGATCGTTTGGATCATATGGCAGCAGATGGAACCCAGATCGTGTCTGATGGTATACGCTGTTTGAACCTTCTGTAATATCCATATTTACAGCATAGTTCTCAGCCTCTGTACCAAAGTTAGCAACTACAATTCTTGGCTCAATCTTTGTCCATCTAAGTACTATATTTCCGGGTGATTCAATATAGTATACCTCAAGGTCATGTCTAAAGACCTTTCTGTATACGAAACGGATACCAACACCATTATTAACATAAGTATCTATATCTATGTCAATACCCTTATCACCCTGGAAATCCTCAATACCAACGGCTCTCTGCTGCTGCTGAACTACTGTCCAACCGCTTGAACTGTTGAAATAGTAGAAATCAATTATATGACGTGAATAGAGTGTTCCGCATGTTCTTGGATCATCAGTCTCATCCCAGACTAAATCCTGTCCACCCATTACAAGAACGAGCTTGAAGTTATACCATGTATTACCTGTTGCATCACTTGCATCTCTTAACATATACCACTGAATATGGAAGAGCTTATGCTCTAAATCCATGAAATGCCATACACGGTTCTGTTGTGGTGTAGTTGTACCAACATCTATTGTTGGATTCAAATCTACCCAGTAAGGTGCTATAACGCCATTTGGCTCGTCTGTATTTGGGAACTGTGGATCTTCGCCTGGAGGATTAGGAGCACCATCTTCACTTGTGTTTGTGTTGAATGATACCCAACCATCCGGAGAAATCCAGATTATTCCCTTACCGGCATTTACATCGTATGGTGTTCTCCATACGCCGTAATACCAGAAAGAGTCCTGTAATTCTACCTGATATAGCCTGTCATTGTAAGGAGCAAGCATTGAAACGCCTTCCTCACCAGCTATCTGAGCGTTAACCGCATCTGTATTAAAGGCTGTACTGGCACCATCTGGTGGATCAATTATTGGCTGTGGGGGAAATGGCTGATTGGACTCTGAGTTGTCCATCCACCAGTAATATCCACTGGCCTCTGTTCCACCACCATGGCCTGCAAATGCTACACCAATGGCAGCTATAAGGAGTATACCTATTATTTTTTTCATCTTTTAAACCTCCTTGGTTTAGTGTTTATATTTCTTTCTATTATCACCTCCCGCTATTTTTTTTCCTTTTCATATTCTCACACTAATTATAAATATTTTTTATGGTTTGTCAAGTCTTTTTTTTTTATTTTATTTTTGAATTTCTTTTTTCAATTCTTTGCTTGAGTGAGAGCATTCTTACGTTTTCAGGATTGTCTTTTAGTACTTCTTTAGCTATTCTAAGCGCGGTTGTAAAATCTCCTTTTATTTCATACATTTCTGAAAGAGCAATCATAGCATCATAGAATTTATAATGATTAGGGCTTTGATAGGCTGCATTAACAGCAATAGTATAATAGTACATTGCCTTATCAACAAAGCCGGTATTCTCGAAATAAACACCAACAAGATAGATTAATTCAGGGTCAAAAGGCTTTGCTTTAATAACAGCCATAATCAGTGGCTCTGCTTTCTCTATCTTATGGGTAATATAGTAACATTTTAAAAGCTTTTTTATAACATCTACGTTATCTGGAAGCCATTTTCGCGAAAGTTCATAATAGACAATCGCAGAATCGTACTCCTCTGTGTAGAAGTATATATCCCCAATGCTCCTGTAGTTCTTCCATGGCATAAAACCCATTTTTAGCGATTTGTTAAAATACATAAGCGCTGGGGCTCTTTCCTGTCTATGAGCAAGATAAATACCGTATTGATTTGCCATATACCCCGAAGAGAACCCTTCTCTTATAGCCTTTTTTATATAATCTTCTCCTCTTATATCACCAACCTTTAAAAGCGCGATTCCTCCAAAACTGTATACAAACATAGGAGGTATGTCAAAGGGATATTTTATAAGTACAGGCACAATTTCTTTGTTTTTTATTGTATATATGGAAACATCCCTGAAAACTATCATTGAAGCATACAGATAAAAAGGAGAGGTTAGAATATGAGGCTCAAGCATGCCCAAACTATCAATATGCAATGCAGCCTTTCTCATATCCAGTCTTAAATAGGCATTCCTGGCAAGAGCAAAATGAACAAGAAATTTCTTACTTTTAAGTGTTGGCTTTACCAGAAAAATCAGGGCTATACCTGCAATTAACACTAATAAACTAACTGCTTTTTTCATCTCTATCAATAAAGGAAAAATAAACCAGAGACAGGGCAAAAGCTATGATATACACAAGTGCAGGAAGCATATTAAATAGGTATATATCACCAACAATACTAAATCCCATGATTAAAATAAACATACCTATTAACCCATTAAATATGATTCTTACAACTAATACGCTACTCAGTTTAAATCCGGAAAAATCAAAATCAAGCACAAAATTTAGAGCAAGCACAAGAGCAAGTATATAGAAAATTGCATAACCCAATATCCATGCGCTTAAAAATAACAGAACAAAAGAGAAAAAATCCCTTTTATTGAAAAAATTAACAAGCGTAAAAGCCAGCATAACAAGCATTATCAATCCAACATAATCATAAGGGCTGTAAAAAAACCTCATTATATCCCTGCTCATAAAAACACCGTATAACAGACCACCTAAAAGAAGACCAAACAGACCTATAAACCTTAAGAAGTTGACAGTGAGTTTCTTCTTAAATACTCCCTCACCTTTTAAAAATCTAAAGAGAAACATACCAAGCAATATAAGGATAAACATTGAAGAAGAAATCTTTTTTGTAGGAGTTGCAATAAAACCACCTGTCAAAGAGATAATCTCTTTATAAGCAGCTTCAGGCGCAATACCTGCATGAAAAAATCTAAAAATCACAACAGGTAATACGTGTGCACCTGATGCTGCGAAAATTGCAACAGCAAGCGCAACAAATGTGTACGGGATAAATAGTAAACGCCTCCAGCCTTTATAAATTGTAATAAAGTAGAAACTCACCAAAAGAATAGCAATTGCTATCTCAAATTTCATACCAGGGGATGTACCAATACTTGTTTGGGCCCCTGTAAAGAATGCCTGGATAAGGGAGGATACACGAACCACCATAAGGTTCTGATAGAGCATAAAATATCCACCAGGCCGCAGCACACTATCTATAATCGGTACCAGTATTATAAAGAATGAATAGGTGAAAATAAGCCTCAATACCTTTTCTATATCCTTTTTTGTAAAAAGAGAAATAAAAAATCCTGCTGTTAAAAAGAGCAGAAAATAAAATAAAGGAATATGAATAAACATATCTTCATAGGATGTAATTATCTGTAAGGGAAAACCAAGTGCGTGCATATACTCCATTGCCTCTTCTAAAACAGTCCTTATGATTATAAACCCATAAGCGAGAAGAACATACCGTAAAATCCCCTTGCCCCGCTCCACAGGAGTTATA
>JALVRC010000078.1:15085-15577 GCA_027025255.1 Caldifarciminota bacterium | reverse complement strand
ATTCAATTGGTATTTGTCCCTGTCAAAGAAAAAACCTTTTTCTGGCGCTGGATTCTTTCTTTTGGTACGCTTGGAGCTTTTTTAGGTATCATGTTCTTTGGGTTAAAAATAATGTTTTCCAATACAACCAAAAATGACATAAATACTCAAGAAATCACAGAAGACATATTTACAGAAGATGTAGGCCCTGGGATATTAACATTCTACGAAAACGAAGAGGGGTACTAATGGGACTTTTTCTAAGCATAATCATTTTTAACGCTCCGCCTATAAAACTAAAAGAAATCAAGACTCTATACATAATTAGAATGAGTGAAAGATTAGATTTAAACGATAAACAATTAGAAAAACTAATACCTCTTTTTACTAAACGGGTGGAATTAGAATACAAACTTAAATTTAAAAGAAGACAATTCTTACTAAAAATTCATAGGAAATTAAGAAGGGGTATTACAGATAAAGAGGCTAAAGTTCTATTGGATAGCCTTATAT
>JALVRC010000078.1:0-15075 GCA_027025255.1 Caldifarciminota bacterium | reverse complement strand
AAGTACTACAAAATTAAAGGGAGGAGATTTTTAAATACCTAACCCCCAAACAAAAGCTTCTGTTCCTTTTAGCAGAAGGAGCAATAAAACAGGAGCTTATAAAAAAAAACATTAACCGAAAAAGGAGGAATAAATGAAAAAGCTTATATATGTTGTAATGGTTATTGCTATTATGTTTGTAAGCTGTGGACAAAACGCAAATAGTGATGAGAACGACATATTACAGCTACTTGAATCGTCCTTATTTACTGCTGATGGATCTGTTATACCTCAAGACGATGAGAGTACTAACCCTGGAGGAGTATACAGCTTTTCAGGGATTCAAGAAGATAGCATACTTCCTTTCCCTGATATAAACTACGTAAGGAAAATTAATAGACCAATCACAAAATATATAAAGATTGAAATCACCGGAGATTCCGCATATGCAAGTTTTGACGGTGTAACTACAGGTAAAATATATGTTAAAAATACCTTAGGTGGTGATTCCTTAATCTATCAACATGATTTTGCAGATACGTTCCACAGAGAAATCGTACTAAAGAAAGTTGATAAAGGCTGGCGTATCCAGGCATTTACTCCGCTTAAAATCTGGACTAAAGGAAAAGATAATCTAAAAATTGAAAAGATAGTTGCAACATCTACCTCTGGTAAATCATACACACTTGATGATTTTTCATCCTTTATTGCAAGAGAGAACGTGTTTACTTTCCCTCCAGGCGATACAGTGACATTGGATATTACTGTATCTGGTGATCCAGGATGGATGTTCTTCCATGTGGCAAGGCCAAGATTCAGGACAAGAAGATGTCATATAAGGAGAAGAATGATTCTGGACACAGAAACAGGCCACTTTACAAAAAAATGGCTCACAGCTGAGGACAGTATAATTAGAACACCGGCTGTAAGGATTGCGGGGTTTGACTATATCTGTATGGATGTACTAACCAACGGAACTGACGCTGAGTATTCTGCGTTTGGTGTTGCTGTACCATACATCATTAAGAAAGCCAGCGATGGCAATGTAGATGATACTCAATTAGAAGATTAAAACGTACGATTTCTTCTTTAAAAATAGAGGATTCATTGGAGCATTAGCGAGTGTTATAACACTCGCTAATGCTCATCCTATTTTTTCCCTTACGGCGATTATCTTAATTATAGAAGGTCTGTCTTTAAGAATTTTAACGCATATGTATATAGATAAAACCTTAAGACAGGGAAAAAATGTAAAAATATTTACTAAAGGCCCCTATTCTATATTCCCTCATCCTCTTTATATAGGTAATTTATTTATCACCGCTGGCATGCTTATCCTTTTAAATCCTCAAAACTATATAAAATATGCTATTTTATTTGCCTTTATTCTAATGTATTCTTTTTTCAGTATTTACGAATCCAATTATCTTAAAAAAAGATTTTTAGAATACAGAAGCTATTTGAAAAACATTCCATACTTTGATAGAAAACAATGGCAAACATACAGCTTTTCAGGCGTTAAAGAAGAAATAAATACCTTTGTTTACCTTATAATCATAATAATAATTTCGTTTTTTGTATAATTTTTTTTATTGACAACGCATTTTTTTTTAATATAATTTAATATGATATTTATATTAATAGGTTTTATCTATGAAATAGATGGGTTTTTAAATCCAATAAATAATATTACACCATTTTCTCCTGGATTTAAACTCATAATAGAAAAAGGATACTATGTTGGAGGAAATTTCTCCATGCTTATATATAATATCAATGACATAGACAATTCAAAAAGCTTATCCTTTTCAGTAAATTCAGGAAAACAATTCTATATAAACGAGAGAATTGTCCCAACAGTAGATTTCAGGCTTGCAACAAATATGGTTTTTAACCCTGATAGCACCATAGCAAATAACGGGAAATTTGTAATGAATTTCTCTCAAGCAAATGGGATACTGATATCTTTTAAACCGTTTCCGGAAGAAAGTAGTCTCAGTGGGTTAGGTTTCAGTATTGGATTATATTCTACAATTGGTATAAAAAATAGCGAACTCAACATCCTTTTCCCTGTTCCTATGATGAACTTATTCTACAGATGGAGGACACCATGATAAATATTATTTTTATGTTTTTCTCAACAGGCTTTAAGTCTGACTTATTAACATCGGGATTTAATATGTCCATAGGTAACAATCTCGGGATAGGAGGAGAAATAAACATTCTAACTTACGCAAACGATATATTGAAAAACAACACGATGTCATTTAATATTGAAATACGCTACAGACAGGAATTCTTTACAAGCAAGAGAGTAAAACCATATTTAGGGATAGGAGCCTCAATAAATAATCACACAACAAATAAAAACATGAAATTAATAGATGATAAGGTTGCTATAGGAGGTATTCATTCCTTTTTCGGTCTTCAAATACTCTTATGGAAGGGTAATCCAGATAAACTCAGAGGATTATATGTGGAGCCAGAACTTACTGGAGGATACTATCCAGAAGTTGATATCACAGGATTATGGCTTGCATTTGGAATAGGATACAGGTGGTAAAATGAATATAATAGTTATTTTGATAAAAGCCTTTTCTATTGGCGGTGGGTTTGAAAGCTCGCCAACTTTAAACGTAAGATATATAAATAATAAATTCGTGTTTACTGGTATAAAAGGATTCTGGGTACAGTTTGGGAATAATGAAGTTGCGTATACTGAAATTGAACTGGGAAAAATGTTTTACAACTATGATCATATTACACCGTACTACAGCTTTTCAGCAGGCTATTTCAATAGACATCTTACAGGATTAGATTCAACATCCCTTAAAAGATTATTTATAAAAATAAATTTAGGCGTTTCCCTTTCTCCGTATACAATAAATACAAAGAATACCTTTACTCTTGAACCTCATGCAGGAATTACATTTGCAAAAGAAGATAGCAGCTATGTTATAAGTTTCCCTTCTATTGGATTAACTCTGTACTATAATTTTCTGGAGGTAAAATGATTACAATACTCTACATGACATTTTTTATGGGAGTCAACACAAGATATAATTTTTACATTAACAAGGTATATCCTTCATTAACAGCCGGATACTCAACACGTACTATGGATATTGAAGCAGGTCTGTTTACTTTGTATAAAATCTCTCAGACACAGGATATCTCTGTCGGAGGAGAGATTACATTTAGAAAATACTTTAGCCTATTTTTTTTAAAACCATACTTGGGTGCAACAATATACTCCTATTATAATTATCCAGCTTATCTTTACTCCTTTAATGCTGAATTTATAGGAGGTATTAGCTTTGATATAGTTGAAGATAGAGTATGGCTTTATTTTGGCTCTAATGAATCAGGCCTAAATGTAAGAATAGATTATTAAAACACCTGTTTTTAGATGCCAAAAAATAAAATAGAAATATTTTATTTCTCAGGCACGGGTAATACTCTATTAATTACGAAAGCAATAAAAGACGTATTTGAAAAGCACAATATCAATGTAATACTTACAAAAATGGAAAAAACAAATCCAAAAGAAATAAACAAACAACATATTATTGGACTTGCTTTCCCCGTAGCAATGCAAGGAACATTCCCTCTTGTCTGGAATTTTGTAAGAAAACTCCCCAATACCAAAGGTACGGAAATCTTCATGGTTGATACACTCAAAGAGTTCTCAGGAGGAATTGTTGGACCACTTAAACGTCTCTTGAAAAATAAAGGATACAAAACAATTGGTGCAAAAGAGATTCTAATGCCCGGGAATCTGTTAAGAAGAAACATTAATCCTGAAAAAGACAATAAAGTTATAGATAAAGGGATCCAAAAGGCAAAAGAATATGCTAACGCTATAATTAAGAAAAAAGCAAAATGGCATAGACTTCCTTTCTTATCAGATTTTTTATCTCTTGTGTCTCGTTCTAAACGCCCCTGGAAACTTCTTAGACGTCTGTATCCCTTAGTAGTTGACAGAAAAAAGTGTGTGAAATGTGGCATTTGTGCAAGATTATGTCCTGTAGATAATATTGAAATGGCGGATTATCCTCTGCATAAAGATAAATGTCAATACTGTATGCGATGTATCTCTTTCTGTAATGAAAAAGCAATAAGTATAAATAACAAAAATTATTCCGCATATAAGGCAGTGCCATTAAAAGCAATGCTGAAACCTTAACCTATAACAGTTAGTATAAAAAGTGAATTTATACGTTTGTTAAATAACAAGTATTATATAACCCACACTTAAACCATTTAAGGGAGGATAATATGAAAGTTTTATTAACAGGTGCAGGTGGAAATGTTGGATTTAGCACGCTTAAAGCCTTAACCAAAAAAGAATATTTCATAAGAATATTTGATATAAAAAACAAAAGAAACAAAAAACTCTTTTCAAGATATAAAAATAAAGTAGAAATCCTATACGGAGATATTAGAAACATTAAGGATGTTCAAAAAGCAGTAGAAGATATAGATGTTGTAATACATGTTGCAGCAATTATACCACCACTTGCTGATAAGAATGTCCCACTGTCTCATGCTGTAAATGTAGAAGGGAGTAGAAACCTTGTTAAGGCCATGGAAAGTTCTCAAAAAAATCCTGGCCTCATATATACCTCTTCAATCGCTGTATACGGAGATAGACGAGAAAATCCACTTATTAAACCAACTGACGCATTAAATCCAAATGATGACGATGAATATGCAAAACAAAAGATTAAAGCTGAAAAGATTATAATGGCATCTAAGCTAAAATGGGCTATCTTCAGATTAACATTTATTGTTTCAGATAAACTAAAAATGGATCCTATAATGTTTTATATGCCTCTTGATACACCAATTGAGCCCTGTCATACAGAAGATGTTGGTATAGCACTTGCAAATGCGGTTGAGAATGAGGAAATATGGGGCAAAACCATGCATATTGCTGGAGGAAAAAGATTTAGATTAACATACAAAGAATTTCTATCAAAAATGATGGAAATATTTGGACTTGGTAAAGATTTCCTACCGAAAGAAGCTTTTAGCAAGAACAATTTTCACTGTGGATTTATGACAACAGAAGACAGCGAATCCCTTCTTCACTATCAAAGACATTCAAAAGAAGACTATTTTAATGAAATCAAACAGAAGATAGGCATAAAAAAGTACGTTATGAGAATTTTCCGTCCTTTTATAAGACACTATATGCTGAAAAGATCACCGTTTTATAATAAATAAAATTAGAAACATTTTTCTTCTTCTGATTTTATACATCTCTCACGTAATAAAGGCATTTTAAAGTAAAAAAATTATTTGTGCAATATTTTTTACTTGACTTTTTAAAAAAAATGTATATAATGGGCATAATGGCGCCATCGTCTAGCCTGGTTTAGGACGCCGCCCTCTCAAGGCGGAGATCACGGGTTCAAATCCCGTTGGCGCTATTTTTCTATATCTTTAAACATAACAAACCTATCTCTACCGTTTTCTTTAGCATAATACAGAGCAAGATCTGCATTCTTTATAAGCATAGATTTGTTATTAGCATCTGTAGGGAAAAAAGCAGCTCCAATACTTGCTGTTATCCTGATAGTTTTATTTTTAAACAAAAAACGTAATGAGCGTATTTTCTTTAAAAGTGCTTCTCCATACGCTTGAACCTGGTTAAAAGATATGCCTTCAAGTATTATAGCAAATTCTTCCCCCCCGTATCTTGATGCTATTCCATGAAAATCCTTTAAAACCTCTGCAATACCTTTTAAGACTTTATCCCCAAAAGGATGTCCATACGTATCATTAATTGATTTAAAGTGATCAAGGTCCAATATAAACAGAGCAAGCTCGCCTCCTTTCTTAATCAGTTCTTCAAGCTTACTCTGAAAGGTCCTGTGATTGTTAAGTCCTGTTAATCCGTCTGTATAAGCTTGTTTCTCTAAATAATCCTGATGCATAACACCTATGTAAAGAGAGGCAAATATACTGGATGCAATCTTTAGTATCTTTCCATCTACCTCACTAAACTGTGAAGGTTCTTTCTTCTCAATCCATATTCCTCCATATGTATCATCAAGCAAAGGAAAACCGGTTGAGAGAAACGACCTGTTTACAGGAGAAGGCTCTTTTCTGGAGACTCTAACAATACCATCTTTTATAATATCCTTTTTTATAATATATCCATCTTTATCAATTATCGCACCTATAAGACCTTCATCCTTATTAAAAGGCTCGTTAAATTTATATATGTTTTCCCCTCTTTTCCCAATAATATAACCTGTATTCTTCTTAATTTCTACAAATCCTATTGCATCATAATTAAATAGCTTTTTTAAGATATCAAAAAGCCTTTCGTACAAAACCCTTTTCCTTTCTTGTGTTCTAATATGTTTATCCTGATGTAAGGTTGAAGAAAGTTCCTTTGACATGTTGTAAAGTAAGGTTGCTTTCTGTACTTGAAGATTTTCTTCAATGTAGTTTTCTATAAGAGATTTTACAGAAAGTATATATACATCCATCTGCTCAAGAACAGCTTTTATATCGATAGTAAAACGACTCTCAAATTCAAATAGAATTATGCTGTCCACCTCATGCTTATTAATAACCGGATGTATAACTATCGAATAAGGAAGAGTCTTTTCTTTCTTTCTATAAGTTCTTATTGCAATTGCCACATCATTATCTTTTAAAACAACAGTATTCTTTTCTTTAACAGCCCAACCAATTATTCCTTCTCCATAACCTATAGATACACTCTTATCAATGTTTTTTCCTTCCCCTATTATTAAAGATATCTTATACGCATTGTTATCTTCAATAAACATAATTATCCTTTCAGCCTTTAGAGCAGTCTTTATAATAAAAAGGAAGTTTGATAAAATCTTATCAAGATTTGTAAGTATTTGAGAAGAAGGGAGTTTATCCCCGGCTCCCAGCCATTTTAAACGGGAAATAACCATATCCAGTTTGCTCTTTCTTTCAGTAAGTTCTTTAAAACTTTTATCCTCCAATAAATATATAATACCAAACGATAAAGGAAGAATTATATAAAGCAGGTTAAAACCATTAGACCCAATAAATACATGAACAGCCATTAATATTATAAGATATGCAAAAACGTAAATGGAAAGCCTCTTTTCTTCCTTTTTAACAATTACATAATATAACAAAGGATAAAAAAGGGACATATACGAAAACGGAGAAGAAAACCATATACCAGCATCTACAAGTATTACAGGGAAAACAACAGGTAACCTATTTATATATATATAACCTGAAAGAATTATCAAAAGTATAAACGAGGCATGTGAAATACCTACGTGTAATTTAACAAAGACAATGACAAAAATATAAGCTATCGCAACAGCTATATTTAGTCTATTCCCACTCAATTGTTGAAGGTGGTTTTGATGTAATGTCATAAACAACCCTGTTAACTCCTTTTACCTCACCCGCTATTCTACGGGAAATATCCTGAAGTAATTTATGAGGAAGTTTTATCCAATCAGCCGTCATGCCATCTACACTTTCTACAGCCCTTAATACAACAGGATATTCATAACTCCTTTCATCTCCTTTAACTCCAACATTCTTTATAGGTAAAAGAACTACAAATGCCTGCCATATCTTATCATACCAGCCTCTTTTTCTTAACTCCTCAATAAAAATAGCATCTGCCTCTTTTAAAATGCTAAGTCTTTCTTCTGTTATCTCTCCAATAATTCTTACTGCGAGCCCTGGGCCAGGGAATGGATGTCTTTTAAGATATATATCTGCAATACCTAAAATCTTGCCTATCTTTCTCACTTCATCTTTAAACAAATAACGCAAAGGCTCTAAAAGCCTTAACTGCATTTTCTCAGGTAAACCACCAACATTATGATGTGATTTTATCTTTGCTGAATTACCAATACTCACACCACTCTCAATAACATCAGGATAAAGCGTACCCTGAGCAAGGAACTTAGCCCCCCACTCTTTTGCCTCTTTTTCAAATATTTTTATAAATAGATGCCCTATTACCTTCCTCTTTTCTTCAGGATTTATAACCCCTTTTAGAGCTTTTAAAAATATATGCTTTGCATCTATTATCTTAAGATTGGGAATTAATGGAGATAATGTATTCTTAACCTCCTCTACCTCATTCTTTCTTAATAATCCCGTATCTACAAAAATAGGGAGCAAGCTTTCACCAATTGCTTTATGGATTAAAACCGCTGCGACACTTGAATCTACCCCTCCACTAACACCGATTATTACCTTTGCACTCTCTGTAACACCTCTTATTTCATTTATCTCTTTTTTAACAAAATTATCAAGCCTCCATTCCCTTTTTAAACCTGCAATTTCTAAAAGAAAATTCTTAAGAACCTTAACGCCATACGGAGTATGGTAAACCTCAGGATGAAATTGAACTCCATAAATATTCTGCTTCTTAATGGCAGCATACTTTACTGAATCCGTTCTCCCAATACTTTCAAATCCTTCAGGCAGAACCTTTATCTCATCACCATGACTCATCCACACATCTATACTATCATTAAGCGAATTAAACAGCCTATCCTCTGCTGGATAAAACTTTCTGGGACCGTATTCTCTCTCAAATGAAGGACCTACTTTTCCATTAAATAAAATAGTTATAGCCTGGAGCCCATAACAAATACCCAATACAGGTATATTCATATCAAAGATACGTTTATCAGGTAATGGTCCGTCTTTATATACACTTGCCGGACCACCTGATATAATTATTGCCTGAGGATTGTGTTCTTTAAGCTTCTCTAATTTAATAGTCCCCTTTACAATCTCTGAATATATACCTATTTCTCTTACCCTCCTGGCGATTAAAAAGGTATATTGAGAACCAAAATCAAGTATTATAACCTTTTGCATATTATTTAGTGTCTAAAATGTCTATAGTTTGTAAAAATTAGTGCAAGATTCATTTCATCACAGGCTTGTATTACTTCTTTATCTCTTATGGAACCTCCTGGTTCTATAACTGCTGACACAGGTGTTGATCTCAGTATTTCTATTGAATCTTTGAAAGGGAAAAAACCATCAGAAGCAAGCACCAGAGGCGGTGATAACTTTTCTCTTAGATTTAACTGCTCTATTGCTATTTTTACACTACCCACTCTATTAGGTTGACCTGAACCTATTCCAACAGTATAATTCTTACCTGCTATCACTATGGCATTTGATTTAACAGATTTAACAACGCTCCAGGCGAAACGCATTGCCTCCCATTCATCCTTACCAGGCTCTCTCTTTGATACTACCTTAAAGTTCCCTTCATCCTCCATACTATCTTTTTCTTGAAACAGCATCCCATTTAAAGCACTCCTGTATTCATATCCATGACTTATCCTCTCTGGATACCATTTAACAATCTTAAGCCGTTTCTTCTTTTTCAAAATATCCAATGCCTCTGCTTTAAACCCTGTCGCAGCAATTACTTCAATAAACAAAGGTTTTAAATACTTAGCTATCTTTACATCCACAGTCCCATATATACCAAATATACCTCCAAAAGCTGATATCCTATCTGATTCGTGAGCCAGTCTCAGGGCTTCATACACATCACTGTGAACTGCTGCTCCACAAGGAGTAGTATGCTTAAGGACTGCAGCACCACCTTTCCCAAGTGTAAAAAGAAGGTCAGTTAAAGCATCAGTATCCAACATGTTATTATAGCCTAAACTATTCGCTGAAATAAGCTCAATAACTGATCTCTGTTCATTAAGAAACCCGGCCTTTTGATGAGGATTTTCCCCGTATTTTAAACTACTCTCCATAGAGAAATATGTCGCTATATTTCTATCATAAAAAGATGTATAGGTAAAAGCCTTCAAAGCAAGCCTTTTTCTTTCTTTAAGAGTTATAGCTTCTTTTTCTATAAGTTTAGCCACACTTTTGTAGTCTCTTTTATCAATCACCACAGCTACTCTATTATAGTTCTTCGCTCCTGCTCTTATAAGAGCTACACCTCCAATGTCTATAAGTTCAACCATATCCTTGCTCTTTCCCATCTCTTCTATAAAAGGATACAAATCTACAACTACAAAATATATTTCTCCATCTGCAAGAAGAATCTCCTTAAATATCTTATTAGAAAGGGTTTTTACTCTCCCATCCTCAGTCGGAGAAAAAGACGTATACTCTTCAACTGTAATAGAAGGAATATTGTATTTTAATAGATACTTATGCGTACCTTCTGTTGCAACAATGTCAAAGCCTTTTTTTAAAAGTGCACTTGCAATTATTTCACAATCTTTCTTGTCATACAAAGAAAATATTGCCTTCATCTACGCTCCATATTTCTTAAGTCTTAATGCGTGCCCAAGCAATAACAGCATTAGTTTCTTAGCATAAAACACACCGAGGGAACCATATCTGGCATTTTTCTCACTAAATCTTTTAAGACCGTCCTCTCTTGCATTTTTAGAAAGAATCATCAAAGGATTGGGATGAAAAGAATGACCTTTTAAAAATGCCGGGGTTGAATGGTCACCTGTAACTGCAATTACGTCAAAACCCATGTCAAGTATGTCTGAGAAGGTCATATCAAATGCCTCAATATGTTTTACCTTTTTCTCAAAATCTCCATCCTCTCCTGCTTTGTCTGTATATTTATAATGGAGGAAAAAGAAATCATAGTTATCTATTTCATTTTTTAATACATTAAGTTCCTCCTTAAAATTCTTACACTTTAGAGAAGGAATATCCATACCTACGAGACTGGCAAGACCAATATACATAGGATAAGCTGCTATGCCCATTGATGATATTTTGTATCTATTTGAAAACGTCGGGATATCAGGATATGTTGAAAAACCGCGTAATAAAACACTATTAGCCCTGTCTTCTTTTCTTAAGACCTCTTCAATCATAAGTATGAGATGGTTTACTATTCTCGCTGTTTTTCCAGCCTCTTTTGTCAAGGGTTTAACAGTTGGTAAAGGATAACCAGGTTTTTGAGGATCAGCATCAGTTATATTCGGGTTGAGCCCGTCCCCTACTAATTTTACAACAAATCTATGTTCAATACCGGAATAAAAACTTATATCTATACCCTCAATATTCTCTATATGTGAATTTAACTTCTCTATTAATTCTCTGTTGAGTTCTGTTGATATCCTACCTGCTCTCCTATCAATAATAATCCCCTCTTGCTGGGTTGCAAAATTACCTCTTGCTACAAGCTCTCCTTTTGCAATATTTAACCCAATTCCCAATGCTTCAAGAATACCTCTTCCTATATTATATTCCAGTGGGTCATATCCAAAGAGCGCAAGATGTGCAGGCCCACTCCCGGGAGTTATACCATACTCTACAGGGATTGTAAGCCCCATACTGGCAAAGGGCGCTACTTTATCCATATTGGGAGTATAAGCCTTTTCAAGAGCGGTTTTACCATCTATCTCAATCCCTCCAAGCCCATCTAAAACAACTAAAAGAATCTTTCCGCCTTCACTTTTAAGCAACTCATGCCAGAACGACATTAAGCCTCCTTCTTAAGATTTACTATCATAATATCATTATTTCTTTGAAAAAGTTTTAACATACCTTCTCTTGCTAACTCAAGTATAACAAAAAACATAGCCACTATCAAAATTCTTGTAGCTTCTTTTATAATATCCGTAAACATAACGTATCTACGAGCTGTAATGGTTTCTATTACAAATCTTTCTATTTTATTAAAATCTACGCTCTCCATTTCTACAGTCATATTTTCATCAAAAACATTTTTCCTTTTCCTATCTATTGAGAAAAGAACGTTCTTAAGAATTTGAGGAGGGAGTATACCCTCCATAAGAAGTCTATTTCCTAAAGGAACCGTTAAACTTTCTTCTTTATCCTTCTGCTTTAAAAAATTAACGCCATTCCTATAAAGCTCTCTATATCTTTCTATTACCTCGTCAACAGAAACCTTTATCTCTCGCTCGTTATCTCTGTTCAAAAGTGCATTTAATTTCATCTTAACTAAAATTGAGACCATAAATATAAATTCTGATTGCTCTTTTAAATCTTTATCTACAATAGACAGATAGTTCTCAAATTCGTCTATCAAACGACCAAGCTCTATATCCAAAGGGTTCATTTTGTTTTTATAAACAAAATATAATAAAAGTTCTATAGGACCTTCAAAATCTTTGTGTTGCAGTTTAAACATTACAGTTCTACAAGTTCATAGACATTTCTTGACTCGCTTAAGATTTCCAATTCACCAAGTAAATTTATCTCTTTTGCCTCAGGTAAGTCATTTACCACCTCTTCATCAAGTAAAATCCCGGTTTTTTGTTCAAGACATGTAATAGCCAATTGGCTTGATATCTGTACAGGTTGTCCCATCGCAGAGATATCAGGCTCAACAAGAGAACCGCCATTACCAAAAAGTACTGGACCTCCTGAAAGCCCCACACCAATTAAAAATTCACCTATCTGTTCTCCCTGCAGTTTTACATTCAGTTCCTTAAACTCTCTCCACACCAGGGAAGCTGTACTGGCAGCTCTTGGAGCACAATTCTTGCCTTTAAACAAAAATAACATAACGCCAGCAGATCTGTAGATTAAAATACCTTTATTTTTAAATACTGATTTCTGAATTGTATCTGAAATCTCAGCCATAGCTTTTACAAGTGAAGTTAGCCCCTTTTCTCCCTGTATAAAATCAATCTGAACATAAAGAGCAACTGCCTTATCTTCAAGGGTTAATGTTGGAAATTCACTCAAATAATGAAATAATCGTTTCCTCTCTTCTGAAGGATAATGTCTCTCAAGAAAACGCTTAAATCCATTTATAGCCCTTGTATAAAAAATAGAATAGTGAATATATCCAATTACAAATGAGACTAATAACGCTCCAATAGGATGAATAAGCTCTATCAAATAGTCTCCCTTTATTGAAAAGTAAGAAAGGGCTATATATAATACCACTCCTATGACAAGAAGGATGATACCCTTCTTCTTATCAGGATATAGAACAGCGTAAGCCGATAAAAACCCCATAAACACATAAAAAATAAACAACACCAGAAGAGGAGGGAAAACAACTACTCTTTCATCAATTAAACTCTTCACAATATTTGCAGTAATGTAAACTCCGGAAAGATAAGGGGAGAACGACACTGCGGAACCATTATCTATCCCTTTAACAGTAGGACCAATAATCACTACTTTATCCTTAAATGCACTTACGCCAATTTTCCCATTTAAGAGGTCCATAAAGGAATAATGTTCAAAACTATCCCTGTTACCATACACGTGAAATCTATATCTGAAACCATTTTCTACAGGAATCTTGTGAGAACCTGCAAAAATCATAAAACCGGATGGAGCAGAAAGATTAGGAACATTCCATATTCTCTTTACAATCGCAGCAGAGAAAGAAGTATAGTATTTATTCTTTCCTATTTGAACAAGCATAGGAGTAGAGCGTACCTTACCGTCTATATCAGGAAACAAATCAGGATAACCTATCCATACAACTTCCCTTAATTTTCTTTTATCAGGGAAAATCGCTGAGTTAAACTTAATAATACTATCTTCAATAGTACTTGTTATATTTTCCTCTAAAAACAACGTGTCTTTAAAATGGTTAGCTGTGGGGTAAAATGTTAAAACAAATTTCTTATAAGTTCTAAAGGCTGTTTTTGAACTATCAAAGAAAAATTCTATAGACTTCTGCTTTAATAAAAGATATTCATTCACACTAAGAAGTAAAGAATCATTAATTCCCATATCAGGAAGGTATAGTCCAATAACTTTTGCGCTTGAAAGAGAATCTATAACACGTGGCAGCCATAAATCTGGCTCAAAAATAAGATTACCAATCTTTTTAAGAGTTGAATCATCCATTTCTATAACTACAAGTCCCTTCTGTTCTCTCTCCCCTGAACCCATTACAGCATCTATATATCTACCCTCAGGGTTTTTAAGTGGATCAATATTAAAATACTTAAATGTTGTTATTATAAAAGCTCCAACAAAAGCTACAATTATAGCATCCCTAAAAAAATGTATAGGTTTCATAAAACCTCCAGTTGATAAGTATTTTCACCTAAACCTATTTCTTCCGCATAATTAAACATGGGCTCAGGATTAATCTGATGCGCTTTTAATATCGCATCTTTAATAAGATCAAAACTTGCCTTATCTAAACTGACAGGATCTCTGCTTGCCAGTATACCAACGTCCTTATTTATAAATTTGCCGTTAGATGGAAAACAATCACATTCAGGTGTTATGTTAATAAGAAAATTTACATAGAGTATATTAGAATCAAACATATCTTTAACAACACTGGTATATTCCACCATACTGTACATCATCTTTTTTATATCCTGATCCCACTTAATCTTAATAGCATTTTCAGGACATACAGCGACACAACCTCCACACCCTATACAGGTATCACTAATAACAGCATGCTCATTGATAATTGAAATACTCTGTACAGGACAAAAAACAACACACTCTTCACAAGCTATACATTTTTTCTCATTCACATAAGGATGAGTTGTAGAATGCATAATCAATTTCCCTTTTTTAGCTGAAAGCCCCATTGAAACATTTTTTATTGCTCCTCCAAAACCTGCAACTGAATGCCCCTTAACATGCGATAAAACAATAAGCGTTTTAAAATTATCCAATCCTTTACCTATAACTACTTCTGATGCATATTTTAATCCGTTAAAAACAATTGAATCTTCTCCATATTCTCCATCTATTATTCTGACCTCTGCACCAATATCCATAAATCCATGCCCTCTTGCAATCATTAAATGTCCCTTTCTCGTAGCTCGCTTACCTTTATAAAGTGTCGTAGTCTCAATTAAAGTAGACTTCAGGCCTATACTTTTTAAATAATCAATAACATATTTAATATAGTAAGGAGGAATGTGAGTTGTATTGCCTTCTTCACCAAAATGAGTTTTTAAGGCAATTGGAGCTGTAAAATTGCCCTTGAAATATTTTAAAAAAGATAAGATAAACTCTTCTGCTCTTTTTAAATTCTCAGTAATATACACAACTGACATATTTAAGGATACATACTTTTATAAAAAAGTCAAGTTATAGAAAAGTATGTAAAAGTTATATAACTTATAC
>JALVRC010000077.1:3902-5440 GCA_027025255.1 Caldifarciminota bacterium | reverse complement strand
AGTATTTAAATCTAACATTTAAAACCTTTGTCACAGACTTTATCCCTTTTACTCTTTTTCCTTTACCGTACACAACTCCCATTGTTTTCCGCCCCTTTATATCAATAATAACAAGTTGACCTGTATTAAGCTCTCTTTCGCTTGCATAATGTAAAGCATTCAACTTTCTTTTTACAGGTATTACCTTATAGTATTTCAAAATCTTTTTCTAAACATTATACTAAATCTATAATTTGTTGTATCATGCTTCTCTGCCTTAAGCTCCAGATTGGGAGTTAAAAAGTACTCCACTCTACCTGATACCTGATCAACACCTGTTTCATTAGAAAAGTTATTGGAAAGCAGAAAAAACCATCTATTCCCTATGTATTTTCCAACAGATATTTTAAATGCATTTGCATCAGTAGAAGGAAGAACCTCAAAGTAATCTAAATTCAATCCTCCTCTCCAATTCTTTTTTAACTCAGTATTAACAAGATTTGTCATTAAATCTCCCACAAGGCTATTTATCACCTCCCTCTCCTGCAAGCGTGATAACTCCTCTGTTGTCAAATGAAGTGCAAGATATGTAAGTATATCACTTTCTGAAAGAAGCGGAGGGTCAGAGAAGAATTCAGGGACGGGAGAAGAAGAAAGACCTGATAAATGAAGCAGTATTTTAACCCTTTCAGTTTGAGAATCTCTATAATAAACCCTCCTCATTGGTAATGAACCCCATATATTAAGTGAAGGATCCGGTACATCTCTACCAGAAAAGGATATAGATCCAGAATCTATCTTAAATACGTGATCAAGATAATAAAAATTACCTGTCCTAACACGCAATTTACCAAGAATTGCCCATCTATCAGTAGTATTTGTTCTTAAAGTAAGATCCGGCACAAGTTCAATATCAGCAAGTTCATTTCTAAGCCATATATTTCTATTTCCAATAATATGCAAATTAACATCTATTAATCCTTGAGATAATGAAGTATCAACCTCTGCCTGTTGAACAACATTATTCCCTCCAAATTCGTATTTTAAAACACATGAATTAACAAATACATCTCCTGTAATTAATACGTGTCCATCATTATAAGCTTTTATAAAAATCTCTTTATTTACGTTTGTTGAAGCTACAGCTGAAACAATGCCTCCTATCACAACAGGCATTTTACGAACTGAAAGATATATTTTAATTGGCTTGTTACCAGTTATTGGTAATATTAAATTTCCATTCTTTATGTGTCCCATTTTATTCCCAATATAGCCTACAGCACTTATATCTTTAATAATAAGCCTGTTTTTATCATCTACAAATACACTTCCTGATTCTAACTTAAACAGAGATAAAGATAGAGCATTAAAATACAAACTATCTACTTGAAAATGCAAATCCCGCTCTCCAACCAAATGCAATTTTAATTTTTTTAGGCTACCTGTGATGGAGAAAGGATTATCAGTCCATACATGAACTCCTTTGTAAGGGAAATTCTTTTTCAATGGGAAAAGTATCCAATCACCTGGCTCTTCAATGAAACCTCTTACATTTATAT
>JALVRC010000077.1:0-3892 GCA_027025255.1 Caldifarciminota bacterium | reverse complement strand
ATTTATATCGTAAATATCAAATGTATCCATTTTAATATTAAAATTACCCCTTACCCAGGTTAAATGGCTTTTGTTAAAAACATTAACTAAAAAACTATCAATCCTGTTGTTTACAAAATTAAATCCGAGAAGAATACTATCAGTATTCATAGGTCCAAAATAAAAATCCCTTACTATGATTCTTGTACTTAGTTTTGGATTCAAAAGAGTTTCGTTATCCAATTTTAAATACCCTGAAATATTACCCGCAATCTCCGTATGTAGAAAATAGGACAAAAAATCAACAGGGATATCCTTCAATCTTAAATCTAAATCTGATAACCCTTTAGTAGTAGAAAAAAGTATTTTACCACTTCCAAATGTAAAGCTTAATCTCTGCAAAAGTCCTGCAGAATTCCCAAAACATACGTCGAAACCTCTGTTGCTGTAAAAAGGAATATCCATAACTAAAGCATTTACAGTGTCTATTCTAAATAAAGTATCACTTATCATTTTACCTCTAATCAAGATAGGTATGTCTTTATCCACCTTTGAAGTAAAGTTAAACAAACTATCTTCATAAAAAACAGCACCTTCTATAATACTTGATGCTAAACTCTTTTTAAATAGTATATGCGCTCTCCCTGTAAATTTTGAAGTAATACTATCAAATACAATTTTTACTGTATCAAAATTATTTCTAACAAATATATTTCCTGAAAATAAAGGACAGCAAAGACGCCCGTTAATATATGTTTCTCCTCCCAATGTATAAGGGAGCTCCTTTAAGAAAACATTGAGGTTAATATTTTCTATAAAAGCGTGTAAAAATAAAGAATCTTTCGTAATTTTCCCATTTGCTATCAAATTACCGGAAAAAAGACTTACAAATACAGTATCAATACTTAATATAAACCTTCTCATGTCAAAAGAAACATTTGTAAATAGCCTATTCGCCTTTTTATTGTCAGAAACAATATTATAGCCCTGCATGTTAACTTTGATTGTACTATCTTTATAGATAAAATTTGTCTTTAAACTATCAAGTGCAAGATTCATATTTACAAGAGATGATATATCAATATCCGTTAGACGGAGAATCCCTTTAATAAAATTTAGTCTAAATGTATTTGCTCTAAAAAAAATCTTTGCATAATCACTAAAGGCTTTTCCGTATATCTTTAAACTATCGCTTCCTCTAACTGTTAACCCTATATTTCTAAAAGTATAATCACTATAAGTAATTGCCGTAGAAGTTAAATTAAAATCAGCCTTTAGGCTATCTCTATAATACCCTATTTCCCCGTTAGCCTTTATTACTCCCTCTAAGCCCAATCCCATTAGAGAAGGATAAAACCTTAGATATTTAACACCCACATCAAAATCATTATTAACAAAATACTTTACACTTCCCTTAAAAACAAGTAGATTACTAACTAAATCAAGATTCAAAAACAGACCTTTTTTAAAAATATATATCTTAGAAGCAAGATATCTCAATGTTACGGGCATAATTAAAGAACTGTCAGACCACTTTAAGAAAGAATTAAGCCTTATTATATGAATATTTAACTTCCTCTTTGTTAAATTTACAGAAGAAAATATATTTAGATGGTCTATTTTCATTATTGTATCATAAAAAATTGTTGCGTCTTCAAGGCTTAATCTATCAATTCTAAATGTAAAATCAGGGAGAGAAATACTATCTATTTTCTTTTCTATGGAATCCTTAGAAATAGGGAGGTATAAAGATAACTTTTTAACATTTACATCGTATATGCGAGGCTTAAACATTAAAGAAAAAAGTGAAAATTGTGCTGTAATTGATGAAGCAGATATCTCTGTACCATCCTTAAGCTTAATATCAAGATTATCCATCCTAAACCCTTTAAAAAGTCTTATGTCCACATACCCATACGAAAAACTCCCCTCAATAGATTTCTCTACCTTTTTAATTACCATATCCAATATATATTGTTCAATATTATCCTTAAATATCAATACAAGCCCAACTATCAGTACAAAACAGACAAAAAATATTAAGATTACCCTTTTAAAAACCCTGGAAAAAACCAACATATATACGTCCTAAGTCGTCATTATTTGCATTAAATAGTCTGCCCCAATCCAATCGTATCGGGCCAATAGGTGTATAATAACGAAACCCTATTCCATATGAACCAACAAAACGAAGATCATTTTTACTTCTTCCTACAAATGCACCGTCGTGAAAAAATACAAAACCGAAATTCTTCCATTTACCAATCCTCATTTCAGTATTAAAATTTATTAAAATCGGAGTATAGTACTCAAATATACGATTTCTACTATCAACAATAATACTATCAGGCCCAGCGCCCTTTTCTCTTAACCCTCTTAAACTTGAAACACCACCTACAAAAAATTCTTCGTATGTTGAAATTACCTCTCTATTCATCTCTGGAGTAATATATCCTAAAACAAATCTTAATGCAAGTATGTTATTTCTATTTAAAGCAAAGTAATATCTTTGCTCCCACCTAATTCGTACAAAGTTCTGGCTTTTTTCGGCCCCGGCCTTCCCTATATCAAAATATGAACCTGAATATAAGCCTTGTTTCGCATCAAACGGATTATCTCTATTATCCCATCTCAAACCGGTTCTTTGAAAAACTACGAGCATATTACTTCTGTATACATTTTCCCCTGTAAATAAAGGCGAAACTGTAGCAAGCTCTATTGAATATGCATTTAACTGAGTAAGTGTATAAAAGGTAATACTTTTTATCTGAAAAGGTTTGTATAGAAACTCAGCCTTACCTCCATAAAAATAATTATTCAAGCCATAAAAAATCGAATAATAAAAAAACGGCTTTACCAACAAATCTGAATTCTTAAAAAGATTACCAGTAATATAAGGATAAATAATATGAAGCTCTGTTTCTATTGACTTTAGGTTCGGACTGTACTCAAAAAAACCTTCTCCGCCAGCTTTAATTCCTCTTCTGAAGATATTATAGTAATTAAGCCCTAATT
This sequence comes from Caldifarciminota bacterium, assembly GCA_027025255.1. Taxonomy (GTDB): domain Bacteria; phylum Hydrothermota; class Tepidihabitantia; order B3-TA06; family JALVRC01; genus JALVRC01. Next base: position 898 of record JALVRC010000077.1, on the reverse strand, counting down.
TGACAAAAACAATGTTCATTAACTCAATTCCCACTTCTCCGGTAACAGCTCTTGGCTTATCTTCCTTTATAAAGAAATCAATATTAACACTGTCATTTTCATTCTGCTCAATTTTTTCAACATTTAAAGGAATAACCTCTTTAAATATATACGTTCCCAACAAAGCCATTCTGCTTTTGTTTATATTTAGCCTTGAATATAACTGACCTTTTCTAATATATAAGGTATTAAGAAGGAAATTGTAATACGCTCCACTACGTATTGTATCATTAAGGGTCAGAAAAAAAATATTTTTAATCCATTTTTCCCTTCCTTTTGAAATCTTTATCTTTAAATAAATATGATACCCAACTGTATCAGCACTATATGAAAGAACAGCTTGAGGAAATCCATGGTTTTTATACCAGGTTTCTATTTTTTGCCTTGTTTCATCCAGAGATTGTTTTCTATAAGGACCAGGTCTTTTAAACGTAAGAAGTCTTACTATATTATTATAATTCGCCCCTAAAATCTCTATCCTTGTAATGTTTAGCCTTTTTCCTTCTTTAATATTATAGGTAATTTCTGTATAATATCCTGGAAAATATCTCCTTATAAAAGGTATAAATTTAATAACAGGAATTGTATTACCGAACTTAATCTCGTAGCTGTAACTAACTTCAGTATCTAAAAAACCTTCTTCTCTATATAGATTAATAATTCTTATAGAATCACTTTCCAATGCCTGTTTAGTCATTTTAGCTTTCTTTTTTAAAAAAAGTATTTTTCTAATTTCACTATCCTTTATTCTTTTATTCCCCTTTATATAAACCTTATTAACTATTGTATCGCTTCTTCCTACAAATACTAAAATGATATTCAACAAAATCATATTTTTTCTACCTCAGACATAAAATAT
>JALVRC010000076.1 GCA_027025255.1 Caldifarciminota bacterium | reverse complement strand
CAGTGGATGATGATGTTGTATTTACCTACTATACAGTATGGGCTGAGGATGAGAATCCAGACAACGATACTCTTACGAGTGATGCGGTTCATGCTAATTTAGGTGCTGGTATAGTTGAATATAAGGTAGAGGAAGGCTATGGTATAACACCTAATCCAAGTAATGGTAATACAGAGATATACTACAGTGTAGATCATAGCAGTAATGTAGTGATAAGGCTTTATGATTTGACAGGCAGTGAGGTGGCAAGGCTATTTTCAGGCAAGGTAAGTTCAGGAAGGCATAGCATTACACTGGATGTGAGTGATATGAATCCTGGTATTTACTTTGTAAGGTATGATATTGGTAATTTATACTATCTTAAGAAGCTAATAATAACGAGATAGTATAGTTTAACAGTGTACGTAAAAAGAAAAGGCTGTGTTTACAGCCTTTTCTTTTTTATTTTTTATGTGAAAATCTTTAAATTTTAAGGAAAATAAAGATATCAAGGTCTTTCTAAAGAGTGGGATTAAACGACTTAACCGACAATGGGGTAGAAAATAATTTTGATAAATTTAAAAAGGATTTTTTCTCTTGACTTTTCCAAAATTTTAACTATACTTTTACTGTTTGTTTCAGAGTAAAGGAGGTGAGAGTTTAGCGTATTTTTAATCATTAATTAAAGGAGGTAACAATGAAAAAAATAGTTGTGACAGTGCTTTTGGCAATGGCAATAGGGTTTGCTCAAGATGTTATATTAAATGAGTCCTTTGAAGGTTCTACGTTTCCGCCAACAGACTGGAGTGTTACATCAGGTAGTCAATGGTTTAGAACAAGCAGTGTCCATGGTGGTCTTTCTGCTCCAGCCGGGAGTTATGTTGCAAGTAACGATTGGCCAGGTGTACATGCAGGTGGAGATACATTATTTTCACCTATTCTTGATTTTTCTGCTTATGATGTAGTAAATTATACTTTGTGGATTAACTTTCATTATTGGAGTGGAAGCTCACATGATGAGTTCCAGCTATTGATAAGTACTGATGGCGGTTCTACATGGGATATAATAGATAACTGGGATATGACTGATCACCCCGGAGGCTATGAAACGTATGATATTTCTTCATGGGCAGCAGGAGAGTCTAATGTAATGCTTGGGTATAATTACTGGCTTGGCTCTACTGGTGATGGATGGTATGTAGATATCGATTCAGTACTTGTTACAGCAGATACGAGTAGTGGTGGAGGTGGACAAGAAGGCTATGATATACTAATGTATCGCATAACAGATCCTTCAGGAGATCAGGTTGAGCCTAACAAGCCAATTGAACCAGGATGTGTTGTGAAAAATGATGATGAGAGTGCTGATCCAACACCTGACCATGTTGTTGTTAAATGCCGTATTAATGAAAGTGGTGGCTCTCAGGTCTACAGCGAAGGTAAAACCATTGGGTCTCTTGAGCTGGGAGAGAAAAAGCCTGTGCATTTTCCAGCATGGACACCAAGGCCAGGTAAGGTATATGTTATGACCTTCTACATAGATAATACCACTGTTCCTGGTGATGAGGATATAACTAATAACAAGAAGGTAAAGGATGTTTACTGCCCAGCAGGACAGGATGTTGGAACTATTGCGATTATCTTTCCAACAAAGGAGACAACAGAGATAACAGAGTATCCAACACCAATAGGTGTGTTTGAGAATTTCTCAACGGA
>JALVRC010000075.1 GCA_027025255.1 Caldifarciminota bacterium | reverse complement strand
GCAAAGAACCATGTAAATTCTTCATAGGAAATTAGACTGTCATTTAAATAAATAAAAAATGTGTAGTTAACAGGTAAAGTTTTTATCTTTTTAAGCCCAAGAAAATCTAAATTTTCTTCTTTTTGAGTTTCTCCTTTAAGTTTAAATGAGATAGAAACTTCAGAAGTATCGATAAAGAGTTGTTCATTTATAGAATCTTTCCATGTCAGAGAGGGGAAGATGTTTTCCGGCAGATACAGAAGAAATCCTCCTTCTGTATGATATAGTTTCCCATTAAGATTAATTTCTGGTGAGTAAAATTTATACAGATCATTATTGACAAGGAAGAAAATAGTACTATCTCCCATCAGTGTAGATAATACTCTTTCGTTTTTTATTACTGTATCTTCTATTCCCGTAAGTAAGAAAGTTTTTTCTTCGCTTTTAAATTCCCAGAAACTTCCTTCACGAATAGGGAAATAGACTGATAATCTTGTTGAACAGGATAGGAGGGATAGTAAAACTATCCCTCCTATTATTTGTTTAATACCCACAAGCTCCTGGATCTGTTTGGAAAGCATATCTAAATGAAATAGCTGAGTGCGTGGAGAGAGTTTTAGAGTTAAGTAGTATAGATATTTTACTGTAATGATTATCATGTGTGATGAATGAAGATATTTCTCCTCTTATTAATTCTTCCTGTGCAGAATAGTTAGTTTTATTCGAATCAGGATGAATCGTTTTGTACCAATCATCTATGTTTGACTGAGTATTTTTAAATAATGTATGATTAAGAGTGTTGTTTATTGTGAAAGGATCTATCAATATAAATTTTTCATTTTCCACAGACAGAATAATGTCAACCTTTGATTCGTTAGCAGGTAAGTCTTTTATATTGCCTGTAATGCAGTTTCCGTTCCCTCTATCAAAATAGAAATAAAGTGTATCACCATTATTTATGTCTAATGAGATTTCTCCTTCAGGTCGTGTATAAAATGGATTTAGTTCAGATCCATCGTCCAGTACATCGCCATTAACAACTGGACGAATTTGATAGAAATATTCTTTCCCATTTTCCATATTCTCAATAGTTAAAGAATCATTAACCTTTATAGGGTTTTCATTCTGTAGAGCATTTTTAACTGCAGCATCATCCCCAGATAGGTTATCAAAATCTGGATTGTCAGTTATATATATATTTATTCCATCCATTCCTACTGGAAGATCCTGGGGAAGCCCACTCCATACAATAGTTACTTTTTTGTCGTTGGGATGGGGGACAGATTTTAGGTTATTGACTATTTCTTTTATATTGTTATAGTCAGGAGTCAAAGAAACATGGCATCCTCCAATTGTTATTGCTATTAATATACTGATTACTAAGACCTTTTTAGTCATTATCCACCTCCTAAGTTTTATATATTATAAACATAAAGATTTTAATGTCAAGGAAAAAAAAACTGTAAAATTGATTTTTTAAAATAAAATAAGTAATAGATTTTTTCTTGACATTCATAGAATTTTGTTTATTATTTATAAATAGAAAGCGAGGTAGAAATGATCATTTTTTTAATTTTTGAACAGTGGTTAATGTTTCATAACAATGCTGAACATCAAGGGAAAAGTGGTGCGATAGGTCCAGTTAGTAGTGAATTATTGTTTAAATACGAGCTTGGTTCTATAAGCTCTTCTTCTCCTGTTGTGTATAATGATTTTGTTTATGTTGGTTCAAATAGTGGAGCTCTTGTGGCTATAAAGAACGGAGAAGAGGTATGGGAATTCAAAACAGGAGGTTTTATTACTACATCTCCTGCTGTTGATGATAATGGTAATTTGTATGTAGGTTCCTATGATGGGAAACTTTACTCTTTAACTAATAGCGGAAAAAAAAGATGGGAATTTGATGCTGGTAGTGAAATTGCTTCTTCTCCTACAGTATATAAAGATAAGGTATATTTCGCTGCTGATTCTATTTTATATGCGTTATCCACAAATACGGGAGAGGAGGTTTTTAGATACGTAACAAATGGTAAGATAAAATCTTCCCCTGCTATAAAGGATAATTTTATAGGATTTGGAACATGGTGGCCAGGGCCACATCAGATCTATATTATTACAATAAGTGGCGGAAACATGCAAAAAAAGATTATCTCAAATGGTTGTGTTAGTTCTGCTTGCTGGACAAATGATACTATGTTTATAACTACTAAAGAGGGGAAACTTTACGCTTTTAAGAGTAGTGGGGTTTTGTTGTGGGAGTTTTCAATTGGCGCTGCGATATCTTCATCGCCTGCAGTTGACGGAAATGGTGTATATTTTGGTGCCAGTGATTCGTCTCTTTACGCTGTTAGCAAGGAGGGGCAGGTGAGGTGGAAATATAAAACAAATGGAATTATAGAATCCTCTCCAGCAGTTGATAAAGACGGGAACATATTTTTTGGTAGTACAGATTCTATGTTTTATGCTTTGAATAAGGAAGGTCATTTTAAATGGTTTTATAAAACACAGAATAGAATTGTTTCTTCTCCTGCTATTGGAGCTCATGGGACAGTCTACTTTACATCCTGGGATGGTTGTTTATATGCAATTGGCCCTGGAGCTGCTATCACTGAAGAGGAAGATATAGTTAATTTCATTTTTATCGAAGGAGATGTTTTTAATGCTCCTCTTGACGGTGATTTGTTTTCAGTGGATGGAAGAGCTTTATTACATATTAAAAGGGGTAAAAACTTATTAAATTCGTTGTCCAAGGGTAAATATGTTTTTCGAAGCAGTAATAAAAATGTGTATTATTTAATAAAGGAGTAGTGTATGATATTCTGGATTTTTGTCGTTTCAGGCGGTATAAAGGAATCAACCTTTGAAGATTTTATAGATGGATGGAATGAAAGAAATATTTATGTAACTTACGGAATAAGCTCTTTAGATACTTTAGCAGGTAGTATTGAGTTCGTTAATAAGTTTGATTTTAATAACGATGGCTGGATAGATATGGTTGTTTCCAACAAACCTGACGTTAATAATGGTGATTTTGTGTATATTTATTTAGGTGGGCCGGATGGTTATAATTCTACAAGGTATTTAAGGTATAGAACAGACAATGGCGCTGAAGTAGAAGGTGCAGATTTAAATAGAGATGGTTTTACTGAACTTATTGTTTCTCATTATTATGCTCCTGGACATTTTCAAAATAGGGGAGCAATTATTATCTATTGGGGAACAGAAAATGGCCCCTCTGACGTTGATACTACAATGCTTTTGGTTGCTCAACAAACTGAAGCTGTTTTTGTTGCAGATCTCAATAGAGACGGTTTTTTAGATATTATAGGTGGAGATTATACCCCCGATGGAAATATTTCTGAGGACGATAATTTTATTATATTCTGGGGAAGTAAAAACGGATATTCAACAGATAATTTCTTATTGTTACCTGCAAAAGTCGCACGGCATCACTTTGAGGTTGCTGATTTTGATAAAGATGGTTATTATGATATTTTAGTTATTAATTATTTTGGAGGTAAGGAATATATATACTGGGGTAGTGAGAATGGCTTTAGTGCAAACAATATTTTAGAATTGGATTATATATCAAATACAGGATATGTAGAGAATCCTCATGGATGTATAGTTGCAGATTTTGATATGAATGGATGGTTGGATATAGTTTTTACCGGGACTGGTGGTAGTTTTACATCTGCATATATTTATTATGGTTTAGGCCCCAGGCAATTTGGAAATAGAAAGATAATAAATCCAGGACAATGTTTTGGTGGAGGAGAAGCATTGCATTTTAATAGTGATCAGTATCTTGATCTTATATTCTATAGAGGTAGTGCTCAGGATTCATCAGATAAATGGAAACCTGTAGTTTATATTGGTGGAAGTAATGGATTTAATGATGATAGTACAATTGAAATAGGTTCCAGGGAATATAATATGTCAGGTGGATTTATCACGGACTTTAATAAAGACGGTGTTGATGATATTTTTGTTCATAGCTGGAACTTATTTGATTCTTCTGGGGTTTTATGGGGACCGGACTTTTATGAACATACGCAGCTGTGGTGTAATATAGATCATCATTCAACTTTCAGAGAGATAGGAGATATTTATAATAGAAATAAAGAGGAAACTTACATATCTTCAATTTTAGATGCTGGTGATACAATCAATTGGGATTTAATTAGCTGGATTGATAGTTGTCCCGGTGCCTCTAAAATTGAAGTTGATGTGAGAACAGGGAATACTCCTAATCCAGATTCAACATGGTCAGGCTGGATTAATGTTCCGAAATTTGGTACTGTTCCTGATATTAACGGAACCGATACTTTAATTTCACGTTATATACAGTATAGAGCTCATTTAGACTATTTGTATTTTGCAGATGTACCTTATTTATATGAGATAGAGATACTTTACGGTCCTGATTTAATGATATTCCCTGACCAGATTGATTCTGTTTATCCTGGAGGAGAAGTGGTGTATAATCTATTCCTTGTTAGTTTATCGGCTTCTTACGATCTTGTAAATTTTAGAACTTTTCATTCCCAAAGCAACTGGGATGCTTATTTTTCTGATTCTACAGGCGTATTATTAACTGATTCAAATAATGATGGATTGGTTGATTTAGATTCTGTTCCTCCTGATAGTGTTCCTGTTAGTTTAAGATTGTCAGTAAGAGCACCTGATGATGCTATGGTAGGTGATGTTGATACAGCAATTATATGGGCATACTCTACAAATAATTCTACTATAATGGATTCTTGTGTTATTATTACTGTGGTTAAACAAGTCCCTCAGATAAGGGTTTGGCCTGATCAATATGATTCCACTATGGCAGGTGTCCCTATTAGCTATACCTTATATGTAGCTAACAATGGGAATGGTGATGATGTAATAGATATTGATACAGTAATTGAGCATGATAATTGGACATATCATATTTATGATGATGGCAATGATCTAAATGATACGGATGCGGATGGAATTGCTGATATAGGCGCTTTAAAAGGGCCTCAAGGTCTGGATACGTTAACAGTTACCGTACTTCCTCCAGCTGACGTTGTAGAGGGAACTATGGATAGAGTTGTACTTAAAGGTCTTTCTTCCATAAATACAACAGTAGAAGATAGTGCAGTTCTTATTACAAAGGTGTTGCATCCAATTATTACCGTTGGACTGGAGATTGAGCCTGATACAATTAGTATAATAAATCCTGGTGATACAGCTGTATTGCCTGTAAGAGTTAGGAACATTGGGAATGAGAGAGATTCGTTTAGTTTATCGGTTGTATATATGGGCTCATGGGAGACTTATCTTAGAAGAGATAAGATTTATGGTGATTCTATTGTTTTTCCCATAAATTCAGGAGAAAGATTGGAGTTTGAGTTAGTAGTAATTCCACCGGCTGGAACAGGTTCATCTATTATCGGGCAAGAACTTCAACCTATTTCTGATTTGTTTCCTTTAAATGCAGTTTCAATAAAGGATTCTACCATACATGGAGTAGTTGTGGATAC
>JALVRC010000074.1 GCA_027025255.1 Caldifarciminota bacterium | reverse complement strand
ACCATGTTTTGCAAGAAATATAATACGTTCCATTAAAGGTATTTTATATTCTTTAGATTCTATTAACGCAATATCCTTAGAAATATAAACCTCTCCCAGTACATTGTTACCCAGGAAGAAAGAAAGTACGTTTGTAGGTTTGTCTATTTTCCTGTATTCTTTATTTAGATTACGAATATATACATTATCAACTATAACAATGTTAAATACACCACTAAACTCAAATTTTAAAAGGAATTTCTCAAGCGAAAGTTTTAAAAGATTCTTCTCCTCTTCTGTTAAGAAGGTGTTTTTAAAAACTTTAATACTATTTCTCCTGTTTTTCATAATCTACCCTTGGATGAAAAATTCCCTTTAAAGATTTTACAAAACTTTCCTCAATAATGTTCAAATCTCTTAAAAACAAAGCGGTATTTTCAAGCTGACCATCTTTTATCTTCTCATCAACAATAGTCTTTACTATTGTCTTTAAATCTTCGATGTTTCTATAACCTCGAGCTCTGACAGCAGCTTCAACAGAGTCTGCAAGCATAACTATTGCCTCTTCTTTTGATTTAGGTTTAGGACCTTTATACCTAAAATCCTCCTCAAAGCATTGCTCATTAGAGTATTCTTCCCTGTATTTCTTATAGAAAAACTTCATTAATGTTGTACCGTGGTGAGTCTCTATAAATCTTTGTATTCTACTTGGTAATCTTCTCTTTTTAGCCATCAGTATACCATCAGTTATGTGAGAACGTAAAATCATACTGCTAATAAGGGGAGATAAATTTTTATGCGGATTCTTACCCTCAAAATCATTCTCTATAAAATACTCAGGCCGTTTCATTTTGCCAATATCATGATAATAACCACCAGCCTTAGCTAAAATGGAATTTGCTCCAATCTCCATAGCGGCTCTCTCAGCTAAAAAACCAACAATTAAACTGTGTTGATATGAACCAGGGGCTTTTAACGTAAATTCTTTAAAAATAGTATTTTCTAACTTAACAATTCTTTCAAGCTTCCTTGTAGTCAAAATATCAAAATAATTTTCAATCAAATAAAGTACACTAATAACTATAAGAAAATTTACCCCTGTAAAAACAAGAGGATTTAAATAGGAATTCCAATTCATTAACACTTTTATGTTAAATGACTGATAAAAATTAAATGAAAAGACAGAAACCGGCAAAATACTGAATAACAGAGTATAGAAACTTACCCTTTTTACAAATAAAAATGCCAAAACTAATATTAAGGTAGGAATTGATGTTATTAAAGCCCTATTAAATGTTATGTTAAACATAAGAATATACAAAACAAACATTAAAAAAAGAAACATAAGAATTTTCATTTTGTCTTCTTCAATCAAGAAAGTAATTATAACAAGACTTGGAAAAAAGGTAATAAAAGGAATAAGCCCTAACCTATAAAAAAATATTGGTGAAAGTAAAGAAAAAACACTAATTAAAACAAATAACCATCTATTCCTTCTGTATTTTGAAGAGACAAAAACATAAATAATCAAGAAAAAAATTAAAACAAATATATATATATACCTCTTATAAGATAAGTACGGAATAATCTTAAGCAGCTCATATTTGGTTCCCTGTTCATATTGAATACTATCTCCCATATCTAAAAAAGAAGTAAAACTAACTAACATATTCTCCATTTTATTAGAATCATTTTTTACATTCTCTTTCAAATTGTTTAAAATAAATGGTAGCAAA
>JALVRC010000073.1 GCA_027025255.1 Caldifarciminota bacterium | reverse complement strand
ACCTGAACAGTTTCTTCTTTTTCCTATTATTTTAAAGAATAATATTGAAGGATACATTTATCTTTATAACGACAAAAAGACTCTATCAATAGATGAGTTATTGTATATTTTTATTAAAACATCTGCAAAGAAAATCGCACTCTTTTTTGAATTATCAGAAATGTATAAAGATTTTGAATTAAAAAATCATTTCCTAAATATAATAAATTCTCTTCATATAATTTTTATTGATAATTTCAATCAAAAAAATTTAGTTGAAAAATTACTTACTAAAGTACAGGATTTTTTAACGGAAACCAATATATCTATTGTAAGTTACTATAATAAGAATAAAATTTCCCGTGTAATCTTTAAAAACGGAGTTTTTAAAGAATTAATCTTCAATACCGAAAAAGATATAAAAAATCTACCCAATATTTTTGTTTATGAACTTTTAAAAGAACAAAAAGAAAAAACAATAATGATTGTCGAAAAAAAGGAAGTTACTGAATGTGACAAAAGGCTTTTCAACACTATCGCAGGATACATTTCTATATACCTTTCAAATAAAGAACTTATAAAAAAAGTACAAAAGAACACCAGAAAAATCCTTGAAATAGAAGGAATGAAATCAGGCATTCTCGCCTCAATATCTCATGAGATAAAAACACCACTAACCATTATAAAAGCAACTTCAGAATTTTTATTGCTAAAAGAAGACATAACAGAATATACAAAAAAATATATTCAATCTATCCTTGAAGAAGCTGACCGCCTGACAAACTTAATAAACAAACTTATAGATTTGGGCGTACTAATGGGCAACATTGGCCTCTGGAAATCAACAAAAATAAACCCTGATAATATAATCTCAAAGATCGTAAAAACATACGAAAAATTAATAGAAGAAAAGAGAATAAAAATCAATCTTAATCTAAATTTTAAAACTACTTTTAACGCTCCCGCAGATATTATATATCATATTTTTCAAAATCTAATAGATAATGCTATAAAATATAATAAAGAAAATGGCTCTATTACAATAGAAACAAATGCCATAAACGAATACTTTTATGCCTCTGTTTCTGATACTGGAATAGGTATTCCGTCCGAAGATCTTCCTTTTATCTTCAACCCTTTTTATAGAGGAGAACTAACAAACCAAAGAAAGTTCTCTGGCCTTGGAGTGGGACTTACACTTACGAAACGCATGATAGAACTACTAAAAGGAAACATTGAAGTTAAATCAAAAAAAGATAAAGGTACATCTTTTAAGATAACTATTCCTATGGAAACTAAAAGTTTTATATGAATTATAATTATTGACAATTCATTGGTTTTATATATAATTAATCCGTGCCCCGCTAGCTCAACTGGCAGAGCAACGGATTCTTAATCCGTAGGTTAGAGGTTCGATTCCTCTGCGGGGTATACTTTTATGCTAAATATAATTATAAGTATAGCTTATTGGTTCTATTTTAATGATGAACCAACACTTATGAAGAATGTGTACAGTATGCAGGCTAAGGGGTACAAACTGCGTTATATTTCCAGAGCACTTAATGCAGCAAGTTTTGAAATAAATAGTAATGAGTTAATTAGGTTTAATAGTGTTGACTCCATTAAACCTGTTAGAATACTAAAGACATACCTGGAAGAAGAAAATAAGGGTTTTAATATTAATACTCACGACACTTCATATTTTGCAGCATCTTTAACTCAACTCTCGATAATTGGTGCTGACTCAGCCCAGATACTTGGATATACAGGCAACGGAGTCATTGTTGGAATCATTGATACCGGTCTTAAAAAAGATCATCTTGCTATCTCTTCCGTAAAATTACTAAAAGAACATGATTTTCTTGCAAAAGATGAACTCAAGATTGCTGATGAACCATCAGTCACAGTAGGAAGTTTTTCATCAATCTCCTATCTTAGTTCAATAGAGGATACCAACCTTAAAGCAATAAGTTTCATTACTGATATTGACACATCAACCTTTTCAAATGATAGAAGAACTCTTGCTTTTATGCCTTATAATAACAATTTTTTTGGTCCTTATTATATTGACCTGAATTATGTTTCTTCCTATACATTATTTTCACAAGGGAAAGAAACCTTTGTAATCCTTTCAGGTGGAGAAGAATACTATAAAAATTCTTTATACTATGCAAGGATAGGGACAAACTATTCCTCTTCTCCAACAAGTCTTCAGTTAAAAGGGAAAAACCCTGATATCATAAAAATAAGTGACTCACTCTTCTTAACATATACAAGAAATGATAGCCTTTTTTTAGCAACTTTATTCATTACAGACAACGATGAATTAAAAACCAACAAAGAAAGACTTATTACAAACGGAATCTGGAGAGGCGGGAAACCATGCATAGTTAAAGAAAAAGACACTGTACATATCCTCTTTCCTTCTATTGACAGTATATTAGTATTTAATGTATACTCTAACAATTTAAGTTCTATACCAACCAAAGCATTGGAAATAAAATCCAAACTGATAAATGAAACGAACTACATTGTGATTGCTGACAAAAACTTACTCACCTTAGCTACATTCACTGGCAATATTAAAAAAATAGAAACCTACTCCTTTGAATATCCCCTACATGTCTTTATAGGGAATAAAGAAGGCAACCCCTTACTTCTCTTTACTTCCAATAACAATCTGTATAGTATTTTTAAAAACACTGTAAAAAAGTATGAAGATTACTCAAATTTTGGTATTTTCTTCAATAACAGTATATTTTATACACTCAAAGGAGACGACAATACAGACTACGAAGAGGATGAAGATTATTCTGAGCAACCTTTCCACGGAACTGAGATGACTGGACTAATAGCCGGAAATGTACCTCACACATTTATGGGAGTTTCGCCATCCGTAAGTATAATTATGGCGAAAACTGAAAAGGTCAGAACAAAAATAGGAAAATACTATGAAACAGAACTTGAAGAAGATACATATATAGCAGGTATTGAGTGGCTGGTTAAAAATGGAGTACATATAATTTCAAGCTCCCTTGCTTATAGTGAATGGTATAACTACTCAGATATGGATGGGAAAACTTCACCTGTATCAAGAGTCGTTGACTGGGCTAAGGGAAAGGGCGTACTGGTAGTTACAGCGATGGGGAATGTTACTTCTCAAGCACCTTATCTCTTAACTCCTGCAGATGCTCAAGGAGCACTCTCAGTTGGTGGAATTAATAAAGATTCCACGTGGTGGAGCAGTCAGAGCGGTGTAGGTAGCGCAATTGGCCCAACATATGATGGCAGGACTAAACCTGACCTTGTAGCACTATCAAGCTATGTTAGAATCCCTTATCCAAAGGATAATATTTCATTTGCCTATTCCAATGGGACTTCACATGCTACAGCTTTAATTTCCGGACTCGCTGCATTATGCCTTGAAATACATCCTGAGTGGAGATTGCACCCGGACACTCTCATAGCTGCCTTAAAATTCTCTGCCTCTAACAATAAAGCTCCTAATGACACTATTGGATGGGGAATACCTAACTTTATGAATATTTTAAGAGAATACCCAACACAGATAAAAAATGAAGAAAGGAATATCCTTTTTACTCCGTATCCTAATCCTGCCACCAAAGATACTGTGTATTTCCCATTCTATCTATATTCTGGCGGGAGTGTAAGAATAAAAATTTTTAATATGAAAGGCAAATTAATAAAGGACATATTTCTCAAAAATCAGGATATACTCGCTCCTGGAGAATATATAGAAAGGACACAACTTACGCAAATAGGTTCCTATTTGTGTATAAAAGAGCTACCTGCTGGGATTTATATTGTTGCTCTACAATCCCAATCAGGGAATAATAGTCTCACAAAATTTACTATAGTAAAATAAAAAAGGAGAACTATGGGAATAACAGAAGACATTATTAAAAGAACTGAAAAGTACAGTGCACATAATTACCACCCACTTGATATAGTAATCTCAAGGGGAGATGGTATATGGGTCTGGGATGTGGAAGGAAATAAGTATATGGATATGCTAAGTGCTTATTCAGCTTTAAACCAGGGGCACAGACATCCAAAAATAATAAAGGCTGCTATAGAACAACTTGGCCTCCTAACATTAACTTCAAGAGCCTTTCACAACGATGTTATGGGAGTTTTAACAGAATATCTTGCTAAACTTACCAATAAAGATAAAGTTCTTCTTATGAATACAGGAGCAGAAGCAGTAGAAACAGCTATAAAGGCGGCAAGGAAATGGGGATATAAGAAAAAAGGAGTAGCAGCGGATAAAGCGGAAATAATAGTATGTTCAAATAATTTTCACGGAAGGACTACTACAATTGTAGGCTTTTCTTCTGAAGAACAATACAAGGATGGATTTGGTCCATTTACACCAGGATTTAAACTTATTCCCTATAATTCTATTGAAGACCTTGAACAAGCAATCAATGAAAATACTGTTGCATTTCTTGTTGAACCTATTCAGGGAGAAGGCGGAGTAATTGTTCCGGATGAAGGATACCTTAAAAAGGCTAAGGAAATAACAGAAAAAAACAATGTACTTTTCTTAGCCGATGAAATACAAACAGGATTTGGTAGAACAGGAGCCTTATTTGCCTCTTACCACGAAAAGGTTGATCCAGATATTATTGTTGTTGGTAAAGCACTTGGAGGAGGGCTATATCCTGTCTCAGGAATCATTGCAAACGATAATATAATGGATGTATTTACTCCCGGCGACCACGGTTCAACATTTGGAGGTAATCCGTTCGGTGCTGCTATAGCTATTGCTTCCTTAGACGTTATATTGGAAGAAAACCTCATTGAAAATGCAAGAGAACTTGGAAAATATTTTACAGAACAGCTAAAATCAATAAAATCTGATAAAATCCTACAAGTAAGAGGAAAAGGTCTGCTTATTGGAGTTGAGATAAAGAAAGAATACGGGACTGCAAGACCGTATTGCGAGGCATTAAAAAAGGAAGGGATACTTGCAAAAGAAACACACCACCAGGTTGTTAGATTTGCACCACCTTTAACAATAAATAAAGAGGAAATTGATTGGGCACTGGAAAGGATAAAGAAGGTACTTGAAAAATGATTTTATTGCTTTTTTCTCTTCAATTAAATATCTACGTATGGGGTAGTGGGAATGGAACCCCACTACCCTGTGAATGCCCAGATGAACCATTTGGAGGATTATCAAGACGGGCAGGATTTATTAAAACACACGCACAACAAAATAGCTTATTCATCGAAACGGGCGATATATTTTCTCCGTTTCCAAACTATAAAAATGACAGCCTTTATTTCGCAATATATAAAAAATTTCCGCCTGATGTCATATCCATAGGCGATCAGGAACTTATATATGGAAGTAAAATAATAAAAAAGCTCTTTAGTATTTTACCATTTGTTTCCCTTAATTCCAGTGTAGATAATTTGGAAACCAATATACAACCTTTTAAAATAATACAAAAAAATGGTATAAAAATAGGGATTACAGCCATTATAAACAGAAAAACTATCCTATTCTATGATGATAAAGACAAAAAAGGCATAAGAATCAATGATTTTAAAGATAATCTTTCCAAAACTAT
>JALVRC010000072.1 GCA_027025255.1 Caldifarciminota bacterium | reverse complement strand
GAAAATGGAAGATAATTATGTTAGACTTGAAAATGAAAGGAAAGAAAGCTTTGAAGAAAAATTAGAAGTTATTGAAAGTAAAGTTTCAAAAATGGTGGAAAAGATTAGTACACTTGAAAATCAAATAAAGACGTTAAGTGACGAAAATATAAGGCTTAGAGAGGCATTGGATAAATGTGAATCTACGAGAAAAAAGGTCACAGATAGAATAAATATACTACTTGACAAACTGGCAAAAATAGGTTAAAATATATATAATTGAAAAGGACAAAAGTTAAAATTTTTGGCTTTGAGTTATGGATAGAACATGATAGTGACGAAAAACGATTAGAAGATGCTGTAGAGAAGATTAATAAATTAATAGAAGAGAAAAAGAAGGCGAGACCAGACCTATCTTTTATTAAGATAGCAATGTTAGTGTGTTTAGAGTTGGCTTATAGCCTTGAGCGTATGGAAGAGAGAGCTGAAGAACTTTTGAAAGGAATGGATGAAAGATTAGAAGATATAATATGAGACGGAGGCCATCTGCGGTGTTCGTAGCGGTATATTGTCCTAGCCCAACACCGAAGACCAAAGGGCTCTTGCTTTACGTCAGAAGGTATAAAGGTATAACTGATGATGTAAAGGGGGCTCTATCTTTAACTTTCGGGTTAATGGACTTTTGCCTGTTCTACGGCATTCGCGGATGGCTTTTTTGTAAAAATTTTTTCTTTAAAGGAGAAGGTAATGGGCATAAATTTAATGATTTTAGTTTTAGTTTTTATAATAATTGTAGTAGCAGATTTATTATGGCTTTCTTACTATCTTAAGAAAAAAAGATATGAGATAACCTTAGAATCGGAACGGATAATAGATGATGCAAAAATCAAGGCAGATACTATTATAAAAAAAGCTGAAGTAGAAGGGAAAGAAAAGTTATTGCAGGAAAAATCGCGATGGGAAAAGGAAATGATGAAAAGGAGTAAAGAGATTGAGCGCTTTAATAAAAAACTCAGTGAAAGGGAAGCTATTCTTGAAAGGAGAAGTCAACACTTAACAGAACGTGAGGGAGCCTTAATTCGGAATGAGAAGTATCTTGCTAATCTTGAGAATATTTTGAAAATAAAGATGGAAAGGTATGATCAACTTATTGAGGATGAAATAAAAAAATTAGAAAAGATTTCTTTTTTAACCAAGGATGAAGCAAAAGATATGCTGTTTGATAATATTAAAAAACAGGCTGAGATTGATGCTGTACGGATAAGAAAAGGAATAATTGATAAAGCTAAAGAGGATGCAGAGAAAGAAGCGAGGTTAATAATAGCACAGGCTATACAGAAGATTGATATAGAAACTATTACTGAAACTACAGTTTCTGTTGTAGAATTACCAAATGATGAATTAAAGGGTAGGGTTATTGGGAGAGAAGGTAGAAATATAAGAACCTTTGAAATGTTGACCGGGGTTGAGGTTTTAGTTGATGATACGCCCGGGGCTTTGATTCTTTCTTCTTTCGACCCGATTAGAAGAAAGAAGGCGGAAATGGCTATGAAGAGACTATTATCAGATGGGAGGATACATCCAGCCAGGATAGAAGAAATTTTTGATGATGTTAATAAAGAATTTATGAAAATTGTACATGAGATTGGAGAAGAAGTAGTAAGCGAATTAGGAATAATTGATATAAATCCTGAGCTTTATACGTATATAGGAAAGATGAAGTACAGGACAAGTTACGGACAAAATTTGTTGCAACATTCCAAGGAAGTTGCTTATATCGCAGGGGTTATGGCTTCAGAGTTAGGGTTAGATGTTCACATTGCCAAAAGAGCAGGGTTATTACATGATATTGGTAAAATTGCCGATTTGAGTAAAGAAGGATCTCATGCTTTAATTGGTGCGGAAATTTGCAAGAATTATGGTGAGATTGAAGAAGTGGTTAATGCAATTGCTTCTCATCATGAAGAAGTTGCTCCTATAACAGCATATGCATTCATTGTTGCTGCTTCAGATAGTATTTCCGGAGCGAGACCAGGAGCAAGAAGAGAGAGCCTGGAAAAATATTTAAAAAGAATCGCAAGAATAGAAGAGATTGCAAATTCTCAGGAAGGTGTTTCTAAAACTTTTGCAATACAGGCTGGCAGGGAATTAAGAGTGTTGGTTCAATCTTCTGCCATTTCAGACATAGAAACAAGTGAACTTGCTGAAAAAATAGCAAGTGATATAGAGAAAGAGATAAAGTTTCCCGGCTATATTAAGGTTACAGTTATAAGAGAAGTACGAGCCGTTGCGTATGCACGCTAATCAAGTTTTTGCATTTATTACGGATTTTGGGCGTAAGGACGGATATGTGGGAATGTTGAAGGCGGTTATATTAAAAAATATTAATAATAATGAATTTGCTAATGTAAAGTTTATAGACATTTCTCATGAAATAGAAAGAGGAAATCTTTTTTCAGGGATGTTTATCTTAGAAAGAGCATATAGTTTTTTCCCAAATGGGACTATCTTTATTGCAGTTATTGATCCTGGAGTTGGTTCAGCAAGAGCAGGTATTGTTGTATTTTATAATGGATACATTTTTGTTGGACCTGATAACGGATTATTAACACCTTTCTTAAATAATGGAGAGGTTTTCTTAATTGACTACTCATTGTTTAAAAAACAAGGTGTAAGTTTTGACGGAAGGGATGTTTTTGCAATTACAGCTGCCAGACTTTCAATGGGAGATAAGAAGATGCTTAAAAGTTTTTATTCTCCCTATTTGATTGAAATATCGAGACCTACTATTTCAGATGAAAGCATTGTTGGAGAAATAGTTTATATAGATATTTTTGGTAATTTGATAAGTAATATATCGGGTGATTTAGTACAAAAAGGTTATATACTGTTTAAGGATACCAGAATACCTGTTGTTAATGCTTATTCAGATGTGCAGAAGGGAATGCCTCTGGCTTTAGTGGATGGATTTAATCGTCTTGAGATAGCAATTAATATGGGAGATGCTTCAGAGATTTTTCACTGTAAAACAGGAGAAAAAATTGAATATATAAGGAGTAGTATATGAGTATTTTTTATATACTTGAAAAAGAGGGAATTAGAGAAAATGAAACTCCAGTCCTTGATCTATTTGTAACTGAAGAGTTTGTAGTAGCAGTTCTTGAACTGCCTGGAGTAAGTAAAGAAAATATTAAATTAAGTTTTAGTAATGAATATTTGATTGTTGAAGCATACAAAAAAAATAATCCGATTTACAGAGAAGCTATTAATTTTTATGTACTTGAAATCAATTATGATAGATATTATAGAAAAGTGTCTTTGCCAGTAAGAATTGAGCCAGAGGAGGTTGATATTAATTATGATAATGGCATTGTTATTATAAAAATGCCAAGAGAAAAAATTATATACAGAGAGGTGCCTATTGGATAATAACATTACTAATTTATCAAATATAGAAATACCTGAAGTTTTGGGAGTTTTACCAATAAAAAGCGGGGTTATTTTCCCGAATTTGGTTGTACCTATTGTAGTGACTAACCCCTCACTTGCAAAGCTTATAGACGATAGTCTTTCTACAAATAAGTTAATTTTTACTCTTACTCAAAAGAATTCAAGTATAGAGAAACCAGAACCTGAAGATTTTTACAGTATTGGAACTGTCTCTATTATTATAAAAATGCTTAGGTTCCCTAACAATTCCTTAAGAATTCTTGTTCAAGGTATAAAGAAAGCCAAAGTAGAGAAATTTATAGAGCATGTTGAATATTTAAAGGCCAAGATTGAAATTATTGATGATAAATTTAAACTGGATGATAAGATTAAAGCCCTTATGTCAAATGTATCAGTTCTTTTTCAAAGAATTGTTGAGTTAGCCAGATATTTACCTGATGAATTATCAGCTCTTGTTTCAACAATAAATGATCCTGTGAAACTTGCTGATTTTGTGGCCTCTTACGTGCACTTTGATTTAAAAGAAAAGCAGAATTTGCTTGAGACAGTCAATGTAAAGAAAAAGCTTGAAAGGATACATAAACTTCTGGTTAAAGAATTAAACATTCTTGAGCTCGGGGAAGAGATACAGAAAAAAGTTAAAGGAGAGTTAGATAAGGCACAAAGAGAATTTTTTTTACGAGAGCAGCTTAAAACGATAAAAAAAGAATTAGGTGAAGATGATGAGAGAATTAATGAGATTAAGGAACTTGAGAGAAAAATAAATAAAGCAGGTATGAGTGATGAGGCATTAGAAGAGGCAAAAAAGGAATTAAAAAGGCTGAAAAACATGCATCCGGCAGCAGCAGAAACTGCAGTTATAAGGACATATCTTGATTGGCTTATATCGTTACCATGGAAAAGCAAAGCCATTTCCAAGATTGATTTAAGGAAAGCCAAATCTGTGTTAGACGAAGATCATTTTGACCTTGAGAAGGTAAAAGAGCGTATAATAGAACATCTTGCGGTAAAAAAATTGAAAAAAGATTCTAAAGGACCTATACTATGTTTTGTCGGGCCTCCTGGTGTGGGTAAGACATCTATGGGACGTTCAATAGCAAGGGCTCTCAATAGAAAATTTATAAGAATTTCATTGGGAGGTATTCATGATGAGGCTGAGATTAGGGGGCATAGAAGGACTTATGTTGGAGCCTTACCTGGTAGAATAATTCAAGGGATTAAAAAGTCAGGAGAAAAAAATCCTGTTTTTATGCTTGACGAAATAGATAAGGTTGGGACAGATTTTAGAGGAGATCCTTCTTCTGCTTTACTTGAAGTACTTGATCCTGAACAAAATTTTGCTTTTAGTGATCACTATATAGGGGTACCTTTTGACCTTTCGGATGTTTTCTTTATTGCAACAGCAAATATAACAGATACTATTATACCTGCATTAAAGGATAGAATGGAAATAATTGAGTTACCTGGATATACAGAGGAAGAAAAATTAGAAATTGCTAAAAGATATCTTATTCCCAGGGAAATTGAAAATGCTGGTTTAAATAGTAAGAAATTAAGGTTTATAGATGATGCTATACGTTTGATTATACGGAGATATACAAGAGAGGCTGGTGTGAGAGCTCTTCAGAGACAGATTCGTAGTATAGCAAGAAAGGTAGCTACAAGATTTGCAAAGGGAAATAGAAGAACTGTAAAAGTTGACGAGAAAAAAGTTGAGAAATTTTTAGGCCCGAGAAAATTTTTAAGTGAGGTTGCACTAAGAGAAGGAGAGATAGGTGTTGCTACAGGGCTTGCCTGGACTCCTACTGGAGGCGAGATACTGTTTATTGAATCTACTGGTATGAAAGGTCAGAAAAACCTACAACTTACAGGTTCTCTGGGTGATGTTATGAAAGAATCTGCTGTTGCTGCGCTTTCCTTTTTAAGAGCCCATGCACAGGAATTAGGTATTAATGAAAATTTCTATGACGAGATGGATATTCATATTCATGTTCCACATGGTGCTATACCTAAAGATGGTCCTTCTGCCGGAATAGCGATTGTAGTTTCTCTATTTTCCCTTCTAACTAAAAAGGCAGTAAAGCCAAACGTAGCTATGACAGGAGAAATCACGCTTTCTGGTAGAATACTTCCTGTAGGAGGGATAAAGGAAAAGGTCTTAGGTGCAAGGTTAGCAGGTATTAAAGAGG
>JALVRC010000071.1 GCA_027025255.1 Caldifarciminota bacterium | reverse complement strand
GTATATAAGTCCCTTCTTTTCTACAAAACGAGCAGCAAAGAGAATTACAGGTATATCATTTGCTTTTTTTTCAAAAAACTCAGGTATATCAATACCAATTGGTTGAATTTTTATTTTTTCTTGAGGGCAGCCAAGGTTTATTATCCTCTGTTTCATGTATGGCCCTTCAGCAAGTACTACATCATACCATTTAAATACTTTCGAATAGTAAGATTTAAAAACCGAGCGCTGTGCAAGTGCTGATATGTCATTCCCATAAAATGTCATAACCGATGGAATTATCTTTTTACCTGCTATATAGGCCCAGGGACCAAAATGAGCATGGAAAATATTAAATTTGTTGTTTTTTATGAATATATCTATTTTTTTTCTTATAATTTTTGTTATGAAATCTATATAGTAAAATTTTGAAGGGAATGGACATAATTTCTTTAAAGCCAGTGTTTTAGGAATAAAATCTATATGATGATTTATAATATTTCTTATGAATGTTTCTGTAGTGATATCAAATGAATAGTTAAAGTGCAGAACCTTTTTCATAAAACCCATGTTTATTAAGATAGTGTTTTATTATTATAGAAGGACTTGTGTAAATGAAAAAATCTTTTTTCTCCGCTCCGATTTCATTTTTAAATCTTATCACTCCCGTGAGGTTTTTGCTGGGTAATAGGTCATATTTTAAGAATCTTTTTTCAATGAGGTCCTCTATGATTTTGTGATGTAATAAATGTGAAGCTCCTTTGATGTTTCTTTTAAGATTAAATCCCAATAAATACATAGCAGTTTTTTTATATGTTACAATTAAAGCGCCTGATATTATTTCTTCGTTTTTGAAAGAAAAGTATGTAACGAAATTATTTGAGTAAATATTATAGTGGAGTTTTTTTTTGAAATAGCTCTCCCACAATGTTTTAAAAAGCATTTTGGAGCCTGGTCGTATAATAATGTTGTTATTCCGTGCATACTTTAATTGTCTTTTGTGGTGTAAGCTTCCTTGATTCCATTTCTTAAGCTCAATTATATGGGTAAAGTAAGGGAATTTTAACCATTTTTGGTAATTGAGTTTAAAGTCTGGTGAGCCATAGATTATTACTTTTTTATGTTTACATTTTTCATACAGCTTTATTTCTTCTTTAATGGATATTGGTTTTTCAGCAACATATCCTCCGTATATTCCAGGATAATTACTAACATATACAGGGATTATTTTGAGAATATTTATTTTTGATAGAGGTAAATACCAGTTTTGGCCTTTTAATATTATCCATTTTACATTACTGTCAGTTCTCCACTCATCAGTATGGAAATAATTACACCACGGACATTTCATATTCTTTCTCTTTTAAATATTTAATTTTATGTTGTAGTTCTTTCCAGGTAATATATAAAAAAATCACAAGTATTATTAAAAAAGGCACTATATAAATATTTAAGTTTTTCAAAGAAAGGTAGCCAGATATTCCGACAAATAGATAGGTTATAAAGCTTTTTATAGAGGGGACCACTTTGCTGGTAAGTAGTATAAAAATTGAGAAGACAATATTTGTAATAACTGAGGCAAGAATCAAGCCTTTAATCTTAAAGACAAATACAAGAGAAAAGGCAAGTAAAAGGAATAAAATCATATATAAGATATTAGCAATAAAAAAAGATTTTATCTTACCTTCACTTCTTTTGACCATCAAAAGAAAAGATGCGTATGATGAGGGAATAATGCCAAGTAGTAAAAAAAGAAGATAGGGCTTAATCCCTAAATAC
>JALVRC010000070.1 GCA_027025255.1 Caldifarciminota bacterium | reverse complement strand
CATCAATGGTCTCTTTCACTTTTTTTATTATTGTACCTGCTATAGTTCCGGCTTTCTCTACCACATCATCAATAATATCTTCAGCCTTATCCGCCAATTCTCCGGCTTTGTCTTTCATTTCCTCAACAGCATCTTGGGCTTTATCCATAACTTCCTCAACAATATCCTCTGCTTTTTCCTTTATTTCTTCAATTTTACCCGAAGATTTTGCTTCCTTTATTTTCTCAGAAGCTTTTTTCAATTTTTCTTCATTTTCTTTAAGCAATTCCGAACTTTCTTTAACTTTTTCTTTGATTTTTTTCTTAGCTTCTTCCTTGGCTTGTTGAATTCTTTTCTTTTCTTCCGCTTTTCGTTTTTCATTTTCGATTTTGCTTTCCAACATTTCTTTTGTCTTAAGCATATCGTTGTATTTTTCAGATTTAGAAGCTATTCTTTCTTCTATCATAATCAATCTGGCTTTTCTCAATTCAACTTCCAATTGTCCGTCGCTTTCATTTATTTTATTTTTGTTGTTTTCCAATTCTTTTTTATCTCTATCAATCGAAGCTTTCATCCTGTCAATTGCACCCAAAAGCCCGTTAAGCCTTCTTTGCAATCTTGCCATAGGGCTTCTATCATTTGTTGAAGAGCCAAATCGTTTTTCTTTTACTTTTTTAAATTCTTTATCAATTCTATTCCACAACTTTCTTCTGTGCGCTTTTTCAAAATTTATTTCTCTAAATTTATTTTGAAGTGACTTCAATTCTTCAAAAATAGGTTGTAATCCCAATCCTTTATCAATTTTTTCTTCTATTTGATCCAGTTTTGCATTAAATTCATCAAAATACTTTTGAGATTTTTCTCTAAATTCAGCATCGGTTTTACTTCTTAATTCTTTTAGGATTTTAAAAAGTTCATCCGTTTTATTTTTTAAACTTTCTACATGATTTCTAAACAAATTCTTTTCCTTGACATGATTTTGCACCTTGTCCCAAAATCCTTTTAACTCGTCCCAAGCCTCCATACTGAATTCAGATAATCCGGCAATTTTTTCCTTTAAATCATCCAATTCATCCTTATAGAGATCATATAATTTTTTGGATAAAACCACAAAATGCCATTCAGATTTAGCTCTGTTAATTAAATCGGGCTTTTCTACTAATATACCTTCCGGTAAAATATCTTCAGCCGCCGTTAGAGCCTTTTCATAGGTTTTATAATCCGAAGGAAATCCGACATCTTTATCATTTCTCCATTCGTTTAGCATTAAATTATAAAACTCTTCCGTAGCATCCGCTTCTTTAAAAACATAAGTTTTAACTTTGTTTTCTTCTTCTATCAATTCGATAGCGACTAAAACCTTTTCATCATTTTCTGTTTTTCCCCAAAGGATCAATTTTGTTCTCATGTGCAATATATTTACTTAGCAGAATAGAAAAACGTCTATTCTATATAAACATTATGTATTTTTATCAAAATAGTAACTATTCATCTCAAAGCACCCTGCCTAAAGAGTTACTCAAAATATAACATCATATACCGTACCAAAAGTTCAATATATGAGATATATTTCTTATTTTACTTACAAAAATAGCCAAATTACATTAATATATGCTATTTTGTAAGAACTCTACCTAAGTACTTACACTATTTTTATTAAAAACCTGTTATTTGCGGAGAGACAGGGATTTGAACCCTGGGTCCCGATTACTCAGGACAGCGGTTTTCGAGACCGCCCCGTTCAGCCGCTCCGGCACCTCTCCAAAAAAAGTTTACAAATATAATAAAATTCTTTTA
>JALVRC010000069.1 GCA_027025255.1 Caldifarciminota bacterium | reverse complement strand
GGTTTTAGGATATAATTTAGCCATGAAGATAAGTATAAAATACAAAATATTTGGTCTAATCTTAATATTACTTGTTATAATAATGGCTATTACAGGATATGTAATAGTTGAACAGGTAAAGAAATCTTTTTTAGAAGAAATCAAACTTAGAGGTTTAATACTTACCAAAAGTATTGCCTACTCTGCTGAAGATCCCATGATACAAAATGATGATCTATACTTAGCACAGCTTGTAAAAGATGCCTTAAATCATCCAGGAATGATTTTTGCCTATATACTTGACGAGAAAAAGTACTCCCCTGTACCTCCCGCATTCAAGATAGGAGATTCTATCATTTTCAAAAAAGAGCTATTTAAAAAGAAAATAACCAATCTTTTACCTGTACATGAATCTTCAGATACCTCTGCTATGATTAAACTAAATGGAGCACCGATATTTGAAATAGCGTCTCCAATTCTCGTAGGAGGTAGAAAAAAAATTGGGGAGGTCCATTTAGGCATTGACCTGTCAAAGCTCCTTGCTACCTCAAGAAAAATACAAATGCTAATTATCTATATTTCAATTGCAGGTCTAATATTTGGATTGGTAGGAGCATTTCTTTTGGGTCAATATATGGTTATCCCTATAAGTAAACTTGTAGAAGGAGTCCATGAAATTGGTAAGGGGAATTTTGACCAGGAGATAAACGTCCATACACATGATGAAATAGGTGAATTAACAATGGCATTCAACCAAATGGCAAAAGATTTAAAAGAAAAAGAACTGATAAAGGATGCTTTTAAACGTTACGTTTCACACCAGGTTGCAGATGAAATAATCAAAAACCCTGACATCTTCAAAAATGCTATGAGGGGAGAAAAAAAGACTGTAACTGTTCTCTTCGGTGATATAAGAGGGTTCACAACGATGAGTGAAAAACTATCACCTGAAGAAGTTGTTTCTATTCTAAATTATTACCTTACAGAAATGACTACCATTATATTTAAAAATGAGGGAACGATTGATAAATTCATTGGAGATTGTATAATGGCAATTTTCGGAGCACCAATACCTCATAAGGACGATGTTTATAGAGCTGTAAAATCAGCTGTAGAAATTCAATATAGAATGAGCGATTTGAATAAAGAAAGACAAAGAAACGGGATGAGAATGGTTAATGTAGGAATAGGTATAAACCATGGCGAAGCAGTTGTAGGTAATATAGGCTCCAAAGAGAGGCTGGATTACACTGTAATTGGTGATAGTGTCAATACTGCTTCAAGAATTCAAGGGCTTGCAAAAGGAGGAGAAGTGGTTGTAAGCGAAAGTGTTTATTACCAGGTAAAAGATGCATTTACATTTATAGAAATGCCACCTGTTAAAGTGAAGGGTAAAGAAAAACCATTAAAGGTATTTAAAATAAAGGTAGAAGGATATGTCGGTTATTAAAATTGCACAAATAGGTACAGGCTATTGGGGGCCGAATATAACAAAAACCCTGAAAGCCAATAAGGACGTGTTACTTAACACTATTGTTGACATAGATATAAAAAAGATTGATGAATTGAAAAAAAAGTGGCCAGATATCAATTATTCTACTCATATAGAAGATATAAAAAAAGATGTGGAAGGGGTTGTTGTATCCACACCTGCCCATACACACTACAGTATTGTTTCCTATCTTTTAAATAATGGTTTTAATGTATTTGTAGAAAAACCCATGACAATAAATTACAAAGAAGCTCAAGACCTTGTTAGCCTTGCTAAAAGGAAAGGCCTTCTACTAATGGTAGGACATGTTATGGTATATCATCCTGCAATTTCTAAGATTAAAAACATTATAGAACACGGTGATCTCGGAAAAATAGTATACATATCAGCAAGGAGAGAAAACCTCGGTAAAATCAGAGACATAGAAAATGCATTATGGAGTCTCGGTATTCATGATTTAGCAGTTATTGACTATCTAATAGATAAACCACCAACACATATAAATGCAGATGGATTTGATTTCTTTACTAATTCTATAAAAGATAGAGTAGATCTTATATTAGAATATGATGACATGTACGCAACACTTACGTCTTCATGGTTTTATCCTGAGAAGTTAAGAGAACTTACAATTGTAGGGGATAGGGCGAGTCTAAGGTTTATAGAAAACCTTTCGTTACTGGAACAATTTCCTTACTCAATTGAAAACAAAATTATAACCAAAAAGGAGAAGATAAACATCCCGTTTGATAATAGACTGCCTCTTGACATTGAATGCGAAACATTTGTTAAAGCAATAAAAAATGAACTTACCCCCCCCACTTCAGGGGAAAAAAGTCTTAAAATTATGAAAATTCTTGAACTATCCAATATCTCAATAAAAGAAAAAAGGAGGATTGCTTTTGAATAAACTATATTTTGCTCATCCATCAGCCATAATAGATGAGCCTGTTGAAATTGGCAAAGATACAAAAATATGGCATTTCACCCATATTATGAAGGGGGCAAAAATAGGAGAAAGATGTGTAATCGGTCAAAATTGTTTTATTGCTTCCCGTGCATTAATTCATAATAATGTTCATATTCAGAATAATGTAAGCGTATATGATCTTGTTGAGCTTGAAGATGATGTTTTTTGCGGACCTTCATGTGTATTTACCAATGATCTTAATCCACGTGCTGCCTATCCAAAAGGAGGACAATGGATACCAACGCTTGTAAAAAAGGGAACTTCCATAGGAGCCAATGCAACAATAGTATGCGGCATAACCATTGGGAAATATGCATTTATAGGAGCTGGTGCAGTTGTAACCAAAGATGTACCTGATTACGCTATACTTAAAGGCGTACCTGCACGTATAAGTGGGTATATGTGTAAATGCGGCGAAAAACTATCTTTTTCTAATGATAATACAGCAACATGTAAAAAATGTAAAACAACATACCAAAAGAAAGGAGATAAAGTATGGGAGATATAAAAGTTCCTTTTGTAGATCTCGTTAAACAACATGAAACTGTTAAAAAAGATCTTATAAAAGCATTTCAGGAAGCTATTGATACTGGAGGCTTTATTCTGGGCAAACCAGTTGAAACATTTGAAGAATCTTTTTCGCAATTTATACAATCTAAATATGCAGTTGGTGTTGGGAATGGAACTGATGCTCTAATGCTTTCTCTTACTGCACTTAATATAAAAAAGGGGGATGAAGTAATAACAACTCCTTTTACCTTTTTTGCTACAACAGAGGTAATCCTCAATAGGAATGCAACACCTGTATTTGTTGATATTGATCCTGTTACTTTTAATATAGATACTTCAAAACTTGAAGAAAAAATATCTAAAAGAACTAAAGTCATACTCCCGGTACATTTATATGGCCAGGTAGCAAATATGGAAAAAATCAACGAGATTGCAAAAAAATATAATCTTTATGTGATTGAAGATGCTGCTCAGGCAGTGGGTGCTTTAAGAAATAATAAAAAGGCGGGATCATTCGGAGATTTTGCAGGGTTTTCATTTTATCCGACAAAAAACCTTTCTGCTCTTGGTGATGGAGGAATAATTACAACCTCAAATGAACAATACTATGAAAAGCTATTACGTTTACGTAAACATGGAGCAAGTAAAAAATATTACCATGAGGATATCGGCTTTAATTCAAGATTAGATGCCATACAGGCAAGTTTTCTTAATATAAAAATCAAATTTATAGAAAAATGGAATAAAGAAAGAAGAGAAATTGCTTCTATATATACAGCCGAGCTCAAAAACTACGTGGAAACCCCTATAATTGAAGAAAATTGTATTCATATATTCCATCAATATACAATTAGAACTCCAAAACGAGATAAGCTTATGAAATTTTTAAAAGAGAGAAATATTGCTACTCAGATCCACTACCCCTATCCTTTACATCTACAGCCTGCTCTCGCCTTCTTAGACTATCATGAAGGAGACCTACCCGAAAGTGAACGGGCCAGTAAAGAAGTCCTCTCATTACCTGTTTTCCCTGAAATTACAGATACCCAATTAGAATATGTTATAGACAATATCAAGAAATTCTTTATCTGATACCTGATGTGGTTTTCAACTCAAAACCTAATTGATGCACATATTATTGTTAAGGGAATGCCGCTTGAGAGGACAACCACATATCTAAAAGGTACTGGATATGCTCCAAAATTTATACGAATGGGTTTTGAAAACGTTGAGAATTACGATATGAATAAAGGTATTTATAAAAAAAATATATTCGACGATGGAGATCTCGACTTTTTCAAAAAAAACTTATCTGAGTCTCTAAATCATATAGAAGAATATGTTAAAGCTTTAAAGAAAAAGGCATTTTTTATTGGTGGCGAGCATACAATCACTTATCCGATTATAAAAGCATTTAAAAAAAAAGTTAAAGACCTAATTGTAATTCAAATTGATGCCCACACAGACATGTCAGAACATGCAGAAACAGGTGGGGATATCGGACATGATACTGTAATGATGCAAATTGTTAAACTGGGTATTCCTGTTTATAGTATAGGTATACGGTCAAGTAGTAAAGAAATAGATAACAAAAATTATACCATTATAAATTCTATTGGAGAAATTATTAATAAACTCAAAGATAAAAATATTTATCTTACAGTTGATTTAGACGTACTGGATCCGTTATTATTCCCCTGCGTAGGGACACCTGCTATAAATGGCTGGCATACAAAACAACTTATTAAAGAATTAGATATCCTAAAACATACAAATATCATATCTGCAGACATTGTGGAATTTAATCCTGCCTGTAATAATCCTCTTTTCTATTCCTCTATTGTAGCAGAAATAATTATGAATATCCTTAGAATAATGGATTGACTCATATGAAGATAGATAAAACACATGTTGCTAATATACCTGTAGAAGAAGTCTTCTCCCTTTTAAAAACAGATAGTAATGGCTTAAAAAAAGAAGAGGTGGAAAGAAGAAGAAAGAAATTCGGTTTAAATATACTTTCTGAAGAGAGAAAAAAACCAGCTATTCTATATTTTCTTAAACAATTTAACGATCCAATAGTATGGATTCTTCTTGCCGCGCTCATACTTTCTGGATTCGTCCTGAAAGAATACATTGATGCATTAGCAATTGGGACTATCTTAATTGCCAATGCAATTTTTGGTTTTATTCAGGAATATAGAGCGGATAAAGCATTAGATAAATTGAAAGCCCTTACGACACCAGAATGTAGAGTAAAAAGAGCTGGAAAGATACTTAACATAAAAACGAAATATATAGTAAAAGGAGACATTATTCTGCTTGAAGCTGGGGATAAAATCCCGGCTGATGCAAGAATAATAAATTCTTATCAGTTAGCCTGCGATGAGTCTCCTTTAACAGGAGAAACTATTCCGGTATACAAACACTCTGATGCTCTCATGAGTATACCCGAAACAATTAGTGAATATAAAAATATAGTATTTAGTGGATTAACTGTTGTGAAGGGAAAGGGAGAAGCAGTAGTATTTTCTACTGGCTCTGACACAGAAATTGGAGAGATAGCTCAGTTGGTTAACAAACAGAGTAAGGATGAAACCCCATTACAAAGAAATCTACGTTCTTTAAGTAAACAAATTTTGATTGTATGTTTATCAATAAGTACATTACTGTTTATTCTTGGTTTACTTAAAGGTATGCAACCTATTGAAATGTTTCTATCGGCTATTAGTCTTGCAGTAGCCAGTATACCAGAATCTTTACCTGCTGTAATTACGATTGCATTGGCAATAGGCATTAACAAAATGGCCGAGGAAAGAGCAATTGTGAAACGCCTGCATGCTGTAGAAACTCTTGGTGCGATCAATGTTATCTGTACTGATAAGACTGGAACTCTTACAGAAAACCACATGCGCGTAGAAAGAACAATAATTTCTGATGAGTTTAACCCTGAAAAATTCTTATTAGCTCTCCTTCTTTGCAATGATGTTTACAAAGAAGATGACAAATGGAAAGGAGATCCGACAGAGATAGCACTTGTTGAATGGGCAGAGCTTCAAAGTGTACAGAAAGAAAAGTTAGAGCTTTTACTACCAAAGAAATGGGAGATTCCTTTTGAACCGGAAAGAAAAATGATGTCCACCGTACATAAGGATCAAAACGGATATATAATGTTTACTAAAGGAGCTCCAGAAATAATACTAACATTATCAAGCCATATAAAGAAAAATGATAAAAAGGTCCAGTTTCATAAAAAAGATAAAGAAGAATGGCTGAAAGAAGCTGAAACCCTGGCAAGAAATGGATTTCGTTGTCTTGCAGTTGCTATGAAAACAGGTAAAGTGTTAAAGATGGAAGAGAAGAATTTAACCTTTCTTGGACTTGTAGCAGAAAGCGATCCAGTAAGGAAAGAGGTCCCCGAAGCGGTTAGAGAGACCAGACAAGCAGGAATTGATGTTAAAATTATTACCGGTGACTATGCAACAACAGCAAAAGCAATTGCCGAATCAATAGGAATTACTGGAAACATCCTTTCCGCTCAAGAGATTGAAAAAGCCATTAAAAAAAACAAACGGATTATTTACGAAACGAGTATTTTCTCGAGGGTTTCCCCTTTACAAAAAATGGACATTCTAAATACCTTAAAAGAACAGGGCAAAGTGGTCGCCATGACCGGGGATGGTGTAAACGATGCACCTGCGATAAAAAGAGCAGATATTGGTATTTCAATGGGGATTACAGGAACAGAAGTTGCCAAAGAGGCAAGTGATATGGTTATAACAGATGACAATTTTGCAACTATTGTAAAAGCTATAAAACATGGTAGAATCATATTTACCAATATCAAAAAATTTATCTATTTCCTTATCTCCTGCAACCTCAGTGAGGTCTTCTCAATGTTCTTTATCTTTTTATTAGGCTTCCCTATCCCAATGTTACCAATACAAATTTTATGGGTAAATCTTATAACTGATGGGCTACCAGCCCTTGCCATAGGGATGGATCCAGGTCCAACAGATACAATGAAAAAACCCCCAAGAGATGTAACTCAAGGTATACTATCACGTAAATCTTTATTTATTCTACTAATTGAAGGGATATTCCTGACTGCAGGCGTTATGTTTGCCTATATAATTACCTACACAAAAACCAAAGATATTAAACTCTCAAGAACTGTTGCTTTTTCTGTTTTAGTTCTTTCCCAGCTATTACATTCTTTTAACTTCCGTGTAGGAAAGAAGTTTTTCTTTTCAAAAGCTCTTTTTAGGAATAAATTCCTTATTATTGCCTTCTTTCTTTCCTTAATTCTTCATGTAATAATTGTTTTCTTCCCTCCTGCACAAACAATTTTTCATACAAGCCCAGTTGATATTAATCATTCCATAATAATCCTACTATCTGCATTTACTCCGGTAATACTTATAAACATTTTTTTCAAAGGTATAAAAGGATGAAAAAGTTCAGTATTGATAAAGCTCTATCTTATCTAAAAAAAATAACGAAAACCTTAAAAGAGCCTATTGTATCAGAAGTCGCTAAGAATAAAGATGCTTATCAAATACTTATCTCCACAATAATAAGCCTGAGAACAAAGGATGAAACAACAAGAAAAGCATGGAAAAGGCTAAAAAAGGTAGCAGACACGCCTGAGAAAATGTTAAAACTGACACAACAAGAAATTGAAAGACTTATTTATCCAGCAGGGTTTTACAGAAATAAAGCAAGAAACATCCTTAAACTAAGTCAAATATTACTTGAAAGGTTTAACGGAATTGTTCCCCAAGACATGGAGACCCTTCTTAGCCTTCCGGGAGTTGGGCGCAAAACAGCCAATCTTGTATTAACTGAGGCTTTCAATATAGATGCCATATGTGTTGACACACATGTTCATAGAATTTCAAATAGATGGGGGTATGTTAAAACCAGAAATCCTATTGAAACAGAAATGGCTTTGCGAAAAAAACTACCAATAAAACACTGGAAAGAGTATAACTATCTTCTTGTTAAATTCGGTCAAAATATCTGCAGCCCCATTCATCCGAAATGCGATATGTGTTTATTGAAAAATATGTGTAAATACTACAAAACTACAAAGGCATGATAATATTAATATTTACTAAAATTTTCCTCTATACAGGTGAAGGAGCCTGGCAAGATGGGATAACTGCCTTAATATCATTTGCTAATCACTATAATCTTGAAATAGATACAGGTGGAAGTATAAAAATAAACGATATTAACTACATAAATAAATATAAAATAATTATTGTTCCAGGAGGTTATGCAGAGACTTTCGACACATATATAAATAGAAAAATACTTGTTAAATATGTAAAAAACGGAGGAGCTTACTTCGGGATATGTGCTGGTAGCTATTTTGTATCCAAATATACGTTATGGAATGATACTTTATATATAAGGGACAATTTCTTATTCAATGGTTATGCAATAGGTCCTATAAATAGTATAGCTCCGTGGCCTACATTTGCTCTTTCAAAAATAACAACTCCTGATACACTACATATCCTCTACTACGGAGGCCCATATTTCAAAAAGGACCTGCAGGAATTTGATTCAATAGCTAACTATAGCAAGATATCAAAATCAGCAATAATAACCTTTACATTAGACAGCGGCAAAGTACTACTCTGTGGTGTTCATCCTGAAATAGAAGAAAATTCCGATAGAGATAACACAAATTTTGCTCAAGGTCTTAATGATCCTGAAACGGATTGGCCATTCTTAAAAGAGATGATTGATTTTTTATTAGATAAACATGAATCTATTATAGAGAAACAGAATATACATATTGAATATAAAGACATGTATAATATCTGTGGGAGAAAAATTAACATGAAAACCAATGGTATATATTTTAAAAACAGAAAAAAAATCCTATATATAGAATGAAAGGAAAAACCATTGCTTTAATAGGGAATACACCATTTGCTAAATACATTCTCAGTCAATGGAAACACGAGATAGTAACATGGGTATGTTTACCCGAAGAAGAAGGAGAATGCCCAATTAAAAAAGATGTATCAAGTGAAATAGAATTTAAAAGAGCCAAATTACATACAAAAGATGTTATAATAACTTCTATCCTTGATCACGAGAAGACTATACAAATAGCTAAAATAGCGAAGAAAGAAGGAATAAGACACTTCATAGCTATATTAAATGATGAAAAAGGGATTAAAGAAATCAATGAACTTGGGTTTAAAACTTTAATAGGCGGAGAATTAATACTTTCATGGATTAAAAGCGAGCTTTATGGTTCCTTTTCTTCAATATATAAAAACATATTTAAAGACGAACATTTCTATGAATTAGTTGTTGAGCCTGGAGCTCTGGCTGTAGGAAAATCTTTAAAGGAACTTCACGCAAGAAATTGGCGAATTTTAGGGATTTATAGAGATAATAAGTTTATCCTACCTACAGGTAAAGCCAAAATAAACAATGGCGACAAAATCCTCCTTGCTGGTGAAGAAGATATAATCTCGCATATAATTGAATTTTTTAAGGTTGGGCCACCTCAGTTTCCATTGCAATACGGTTCAGGCGTTCTTCTTATTGTTGATAAACCTGATATGAAACTTATAGAAGAAACCTTCTATCTATTATCACTCATCAATACTCATAGGATAAATATTTATATTGTTAAAGAAAACGCTCGCTATATAGAGAAATTACTAAAAGAAAAATGTATTGACCTTGCATTTGAATGCTACTTTAATAAAGAGCATGAATTTAGTAAGAATATAGAAAGTTTAAACAACAGAAAAGACTTCGGGCTAATAGTCTATGTAAATAAAACCCAGTACACAAAAAAACTTCGTTATATATTAAAAACATTTAATATCCCTATTTACATTCCCAGAGGGACATTTCCCTTTGATAGTATTCTTCTCCCGGTTAACAACCCCCAAAGAGTAATGTATGAGTTGAGTATCGCAGTAGATATAGAACGAATCTGTAAATCTAAATTAAGTACAATCTCCGTTCTCCCTTCAGAAGTCCTTGTTGGAGAAGACACTGTTCCTCAGGAAAAAACAGCCATATTAAGGGTAAAAGAAATTACAGAAGCGTATGGAATTCCTATTGAAATCATAGAACTTCAGGGGAACCCGGTAAAAAGAATATTAGAGACTTCAAAAGATTTTCAATTAATGATTCTAAGCCATACACCAAATAAATTAGATATCCCTATATTTTCCTTTGATGTAAGCAGATACATAATTAAACATACACCAGTATCTTTAATTGTTATGCCGGTTGAGAATAAAAAATATGAGAATTGAAGATATCTATGCACTTTTCCTTATTCTCATGGGTGTTATAATTCTTCCGTTTATTGCCCAAAAACTCAAAATAAGTATATTTTCTATTGAGCTACTATATGGATTAATACTGTCAGAATTCGGAGTAAATCTTAATTTTCCAATTATTGAATATCTTGCATATCTTGGGTTTATTTTCCTTCTGTTTAATTCCGGAAGTTTGTTGAATTTTTCAAAGGAAAATCTAAAAGATCCCTACATATTTATTGTCCCCACAATTATTCTTATACTTACCTTTATAATCACCTTACTCTTCAAACTGCCATTTATATATTTTATTATTTTAAGCGCTCTCTCTGCAGGTTCTATCACAAAAACCTTAAAGGATTCCAGAAAAATAAATACAAAAAACGGACAAACATTATTAAGAATAACTTCTATAGGAGAATTTATTTCAATTATATTAATTGTTATCTATAGATTCTATTTTAAAGGTATAAGCCTTATTAGTGCAATCTTTTCCCTGGCCCTGTTTCTTTCTATTGCATTAACTATAATTTTTATTTTAAAATGGCTCATCTGGTGGTATCCGGATTTCTTTGAAAAACTTACTACTGATAATGATAGATACGAATTTGGTGTACGGTTTTCTCTCATGTTAACCTTCTTTCTTATAGGACTAAGTTTTCTATTACATATCGAACCCTTTTTTGCTGCCTTTATCTCAGGAATTATACTCTCATTTATTATAAGAAAAAAGGGGCAGATAAGTATAAAATTTTCAGGAATTGGATATGGATTCTTTATCCCGATATTTCTTATAAAAACTGGTAATGAAATAATACTTGCCAGTGCGAACCTTTTCTTATTAATTAAAATTGTAATATTTCTTATTATAATATGGCTGATTCGCTTCATAAGTATTTCATTTAAATACAGTAATATAAAAGAAACAACTGCTACGGCTTTCTTGCTCTCATCTCCTTTTACAGCTATCATAGCCTTTGTTGAAATGACCAAAATAGAACATTTAAATGTTAATAACAACATTTTTCTTCTGTTATTAGCATTAATAGCAGAAATAATTTTCCCTGTAGTGGCAGAGAAACTGTCAGAAGGGAAAAGTCACTATAAAAAATTGGAGGTAACCAAATGAAAACTCTATTACTTACAGGAAATGATTTAACACTTGAGAATATAAAAGACTTTTTAGACAATAAAACAATCCTCTCAATCAGTAAAGAAAAAATTAAAGAACTTGATAATTTACATAACACACTAAAAGATAAAATAAATAGTGGATTAAATCTTTACGGTATAAATACGGGATTTGGCGAACTTCAAAATATAAAAATTGATAAACATAGCATTGAACTTTTACAAAAGAACTTAATAAAAAGTCATACAGCAGGCATTGGAGAGCCTCTCAGTTATAATCAAACAAGACTTGCCATGCTTTTAAGAGCTAACACACTAATAAAAGGATACTCTGGTGTTCGCAGTATTGTACCTTTAACAATAATTAACCTTTTAAACAAAGATATCATCCCTATAATTCCATCAATCGGCTCACTTGGTGCAAGTGGGGATTTAGCCCCACTATCTCATATTGCCCTTCTCGTAATCGGCGAAGATTTAAACATGCCTGTTTTTTACAAGGGAGAAAAAACCATTGCTAAGATTGCTTTAAAGGAAACAGGGATAAAGCCTATAAAACTCTGTTTTAAAGAGGGATTAGCTCTAAATAATGGATGTCAAGTTTCTACAGCAGTAAGTATTATAAATTATATGAAGGCAAGAGAAATTATATCCCTGAGTAATATTGCACTTGTAATGACAATTTCAGCACTTTCCGGGTTTAAAGATTTTCTTAACCAAAAAATTCATAAAGCAAGAGGCCAAAAAGGGCAATTGAGAATAGCAAGAGGTTTAGCCCGAAAATTAAAAAATAATGCTCTATTAAAAGGCAGAAAAAATGAAGTACAGGATGCCTACTCTATACGCTGCTACCCCCAGGTTGGTGGAGCAGTTCTTGATACCCTGGATTTTATTTACTCTGTACTATCAAAAGAAATCAATGCAGCAACAGATAATCCTTTAATTTTTAAAACAAGCGACAATTTTAATATACTGTCAGGAGGGAATTTTCATTGTGAACCAAT
Source organism: Caldifarciminota bacterium (assembly GCA_027025255.1). Lineage (GTDB taxonomy): Bacteria > Hydrothermota > Tepidihabitantia > B3-TA06 > JALVRC01 > JALVRC01. The sequence goes on along the minus strand of JALVRC010000069.1, from coordinate 3,819 downwards.
AGGCCTTGTCATGGACTATCTATCAATCGCTATGACTGAGATTGCTTCTATTTCAGAAAGAAGAATCTATAGACTACTTGATAAAAAATTAAACAAAATACTTCCGGCTTTCTTAGCAAATAATCCGGGTTTAGAAAGTGGCTATATGCTTATTCAATATACGGCTGCAGCTCTTCTTAACAGAAATAGAACACTTGCGACTCCTGCAACCATTGATAATATTGTTACCAGCGGGGGACAGGAAGATCATGTAAGTATGAGCATGAATGCGGCCTTAAAAGCTCAGGAAATTCTTAAAAACACAGAAACTATTCTTGCTATTGAACTCTTATCAGCCTACAGAGCTTTAAAATTAAATGGCTTAAATGATGCTTCTATAAATCATATTATTTCCTTCATGGATAAAATTGTTGGTTTTAAAAAAGAAGATCATATTTTATCAAATGATATAAATAAACTTATTAAAAATCTAAAATACCTTTATGAGAGGATTATATGAATAAAATAGACAAAAATCAACTAAGAGAAGAACTACGCAGGGTAGTGATAATTTTTGTAGACATTCACAACTCTACAAAACTCTCGTATAAATTATCCAATACTGAATACAAAAATATAATTTCTGAAGCTCTTAACATAATGATTGAAAGAATTGAACAGTATGGAGGTTATGTTGACAATATTCTGGGAGATGGTATTCTTGCAGTATTTGGTTATCCGGTATATATAGAAAATATACCGTTAAACGCACTTAAATCTATTGATAGTATATTTGCATATTTTAAAGAAAAAAAGTTCCCTAAAGGAATTAAACTGGAAGTAAATGCAAGTTTAAATTATGGAGAAATCATATCTACTGAGGTTAAAGAAAAACATAAATTCACAATCTTTGGCTCAGAAGTTAACATAACAGCAAAAATTCTGGATAAAGCTGATAAAAATGAAATATTAGCAACAGAAAATTTTGTTGAAATATCCAAATCCTTTGCTAACTATGAGTTTGCTTTCAATATCAATATCGGAAAAGCTATAAAAATTTTCAGACTAAAGAGTTTTACTCACTCTATTGAACAACCTACAACTCCTTTCTTCGTTGGAAGGGAAAAAGAACTTGATTCTATTATTAATTTAATACACAAAGGAGAAAAAACAATATACATATCTGGAGAACCCGGGATTGGCAAAACCAGACTATTAAAAGAAATCATAGCTCGCTTCCCTCATAGCATATACATACCTTCCTATTTTGAGGGGAAAAATATACCTTTTTACTCTTTAAAACCCTTCTTAAATACATTATTCGGAGAGGAACATGCTCTGTTTATAAAAAATATAATGGAAAAGAATGAAGAGACCAGCTTACCCACATATCTTTCTCAAATTCTAAGTAGCGTAATACTAAAAAGATTCAACAAAAAGAATACACTTTTTATTCTTGATGATTTTCAATGGATAGATCCTTATTTTAAACTCATAATTGATAACCTTATGCAAAACAACAATATTAAATTTATCATAGTTACCAGAAACTCCATATACAAAAAAGATATTCATTTAAACACTCTTAATTTTGAAGAGAGTAAAAAATTTATCGAAATGTACTTAGGTAAAACAAATGAAGAAAAGGGAAAAGAAATATTTAAAAAGACTGGCGGCAATCCTCTTCTACTTATTGAACTCATAAACTATATAAAAACCACCGGCGACATCAACAAAGTACCAGACAAAGTCTACGAAATAGCGTTGTTTAGATTTGATCATTCCACTCCTGAGCAAAAACACATACTGAGGCTTCTGGCTATCTGGGGGCTACCTGCTACTGAAATATTCTTTGATAAACAAACATTGGATTCACTTATTCAAAATGATTTCTTAAAAATTAAAGATGCAAAATTCATTTTTAAACATAGTATGATTAAAGAAGCAATAAAAAGTTCTATAACGGAAGAAGAAAAATTAGATATTATAAAGGAACTCTGTAATACAATCCTTCCCTTTAAAGACAAACTATCCTACGAAGAAAAATACCATTTAGGGATAAATCTTTTAAAAATAGAGAACTTTGATGAATCTCTCAATATATTATGGCCTCATTTAAAGCGGAAACAACAGCTAAACCTTATATCTTCCTTAGTAAGGGATCTTGCAATAATAAAAAAATATCTCAAAGATACAAAAGAAAACTATAAGTGGTTCGCTCGTATCTATGTTCTTTTGGCATGGATAAACGGAGAAAGAGGTAATTATAACAAAGTGATAGAATATGCAGAAAAGATCAAACAATTAGACAAAACACTTGCGGGAACTGCCCATAGATATATTGGGGCTGCTCTTTTAAAACTGAACAAACTTGAAAGAGCTTACATACACCTGAATGAAGCTGAAAACATTTATAAAAAAGAAAACGATACAGAAGGACTTATCAACACTTATAAAATATTAGGAAGTTTATCCAAAATACAAAAAAAATATGATAAGGCAATTGAATACTATAAATATGCCTTAAGCCTTTTAAAAGAAGAACCTATATTAAAAATATCTCTGATGAACAATTTATCAAATGTATACTACCTACTAAACAAAATAGACAAAGCAAAAGAAATACAAAAAACAGTCATAAAGGAAGCAAAAGAAATACTCCCTGAAGAACATTTAGATTTAATACGTTACAAGGTTAACCTCGGTGTTTTTTATGTAAAGGATAAAATGTATAAACAGGCACTGGAAATTTTTCTTAATGCTGCTAAACAGATGAAAGAGCTAATTGGAGAAACGGATGATGTCGCATCTATATATGCCAATATAGCCTATGTATCAGTTGAAAGTAATGACATGTTCAATGCTTTTGTATACTTTAAGAGGACCCTAAAGATCAAACGAAAATTACTGGGGAAACATATAAAAACACTCATACCCATTGTTTTACGTATAGGGAAAATACTTATTGGGAAAAAACTTTACAACACTGCCTTAAGGTTTTTAGAAAAAGAGTATGCAAACTACATATCAGAATTTAAAAATTTACCTCTTTATCATAGAAATTTCTGTGAATTTATTGGACTAAGTGCTGTTGAGCTTGCTAACTTTTCAAAAGCGTATAGGTATCTTTTTAAAGCTTACAATGAAAATGACAAAAAAAACATGGAAGATGGCGAGATTATAGAAATTCCGTGTATAATATGTAAACTCTTTCTGGAAAGAGGCGATGCTTCTCTTTTTGAAGAATACCTTCCTAAATGTAAAAATAATAGAATAAAAGAAATACTAATATTAAACTTTATCAGATGGTACGGCGGTAACCTAATCATAAACAAAGATTCAATCCAAAAAGAAAACATAAATTTATATGCATATATTGAATTAGAACAAATAAAACATACAGAGATAGTACTTTCCGATGATGACTTTATGGCTGCTCTTAAATACTTTATTCACAAGGATTATAACAAAGCCAAGGAATTCTTTACAAAAATAATCTCAAGAACAAAAAGATTCCCTCGTGATGAAAGAAAAACAATATTTGAATCAGAGATGTATTTACTAATTATAAAATTCTACGAAGGGAACTACACAAACATTGAAAAAGGATTTCTTGATTTAATAAGAAAGGTAGAAACATTTAAATTCCCACCATTACTTGCACGGGTATATTTTGTCTCAGGGCTTATTTTCTCACAATTAAGAAATAATCTTTACCTTACCTTTGTTAATAAAAGTAAAGAGATAAGAGAAAAGTACTCAATAAAATTACCTTTAATATTAAAAACAATTCTTGAACATAAAAAAACTAAAAAAATCAATCCTTGACTATCAGTTATA
>JALVRC010000068.1 GCA_027025255.1 Caldifarciminota bacterium | reverse complement strand
TCATTGATTGGATCTTTTCTGCCTGTTGCGTCGTAACCAATATGCTCGGCAATTGCCATAAAAATAGGATAATTGCCCAACTTTTCTCTCTCTGCTTTCCTTCTCAAAAATACCAAGGAGGCTTTTACGCCTGCACCAAAATGTGTAAAAGCGAATTGTGGTAATGACACAACCGCAAGAATCTGACACCTTTCCATAATGTAATTTCTTACATATTGAAGTGATGAATTTGTTAAAATGCCGTCTGGTAAAACTATCCCTATTCTCCCGCTACCGGGCTTCACAAAATCTATTGCTCTCTCAATAAAAAGAATTTCTGTTTTCTGGCTTTTTCTTTTTTTGTGTTTTGCTCCAAGGTCGTATTTGTCTAAGTAATCCTTTTCTGTTGCTTTTACTACTGCTCCGAATGGTGGGTTTGTAAGCACAATATCAAAATGGTCTTTTTTAAATCTTCTATGAATATCATTAATTTTGTCAAAATTTTCTAAAGCGTCAGTGCTTATAACATTTGTATGTCCATCGTCATGTATAATCATATTCATCTTACAAACTCGGGCAATCTGATCATTTATCTCAATTCCGTATAATTTATGTTGTGCAAAGCCATGCCAGTGCTCCCAAGCTTCCCTTTCATCGTAATGAGATTCTGCGTATTCTCTTACATTATCCATTGAATTAAGCAGAAATCCACCACTCCCCGCAGCAGGATCTATAACAAGGTTATCTTTTGTGGGGTTAAGCATTTTTACCATAAATCTAATGATTTCACGGGGTGTAAAGAATTGTCCCATTTTCCCTTTAAAAAAATCCGTCATGAATGTTTCGAAAGCAACTCCTTTAGTATCTAGGTCTGTTTTGTTGAAATTAATCCCTTGTAAATGTTCTACTACGCTATAGACAATTTTGGGGTCCAATCTAATATCCTCTTTGAATACTTCTGCGTCTTGTAGTTTTGCCTTTTGATAAATTTCATTTATTCTTTTGAAAACTTCTTCTGCGGTTTCATGAGTCCCAATCTGAAATTTATATGGTTTTCTTTTAGGAGTGTCTTTTTCATCTTTTAATTTGCAGAATAATAGTTTTGAAACTTCGTCAAACGCTGTTGTAGGTGCTAACCTTCCTCCCTGCCATACCGTGTCGTGTGATTTTTCTAAGGCTCTGATGAGTTCTTCTTTTGAAACAATTTTAATGTCGTTTACAGGGTCACCTTTTATAAATCTATATTTTGGTGCTTTGCCATATCTTTTAGGAATGTCAGATATAACATTTTTTTCTCTTTCGCTCGGTTTAAATCCTGCTATATCAAACGCTGTTCTGGTTGTGCCTGCAACAACAATTGCATATTTTGCACGCAGGCTGTTGGCATTCCCAAAAACTTGCTCAATCGCCTGTTTAAACTCAGCATCAGAAATTCCGTCTCTCTTACACTCAACAACTAAATATGGATTTTTAAGTTCATCATCTTCATAAACAACAATGTCCGCTCTATCCTCTGGAGTTCTTCTCGGAACAGTAACTTCAAAATCTATTCTTTCCTTTGGATATTGATAATCAAGTACTAATTCAACAAAATAAGATGCTCTTACTTTCTCCTCAGGATTCTTGAAACTTGTAGAGTAATCTCTTAAGCAATGATAAGTTACCCTGCTTTTCTCCTCTAAAAGAGATATATAGCCTTTTTCTATACCTCTTCGTATATTTTTTTCAAATATTGAACTGTTGTTATTGTCCATTTTCCCACCTTTGTTTAAGTTTTCGTCCTGTTTCAATGTTTATATGCCACAATATTTTAGACATATTCCATATTAGGAAAGGTATGCCTTTCTTTACCATAATCATACTCCTACATATCAAGGCACACTTACACATACAATAATTATACATACAAACCCTACAATGTCAAGGGATATTGTTAAGGTAAAAGGTTTTTGTACATGCAATTATATAGATACGGAGGGGAATATGTACAAAAACACTCAAGCATTAAGCTCTATGTTGATTAAAACAAACCTGAGTTTATAGCTAATCTTTTACTTGACATTTAAGATTTAATATATATAATTACGATTTAAATCTGGAGGTAAAATGAAGGAACTTATGAGATGGAATCTGGACGACCTTTTAAAGAATGTAGATATAGAATACCTTGAAAAGTATTTTAAGGATATAGAAAAAGAGGTAATAAAATTTGAAAAAACATACAAAGGAAAAGTAAAAGAGCTCTCTTCAAAAGAGCTTAAAAAGGCCTTTGATAAAATAGAGGCAATATATGAAAGGCTTGCAAGAGCTGGCAATTATGTAATGCTTTTATACTCATCAAACATTACAAAGGAAAACGGAATTCTTTTAAACAAAACACAAATGCTTTCAACAAAATTAAGCACTCATCTTATCTTCTTTACTCTTGAGATAACAAAGGCAGGCAAGAAAAAGTGGAATGAGTGGCTAAAGGACAAGACGCTTAAAAAATACCATCACAATATAGAGCAAACCATTGTAAGAGCTCCATATAGGCTTAAAGAAAGCGAGGAACAGATACTTCTTAAGAAGTCTCAAACCTCTTCATCAGCATTCACCAGATTATTTGCCAATAAGATTTCCAAACTAAAGGTTTCCTACCATTATCATAAATTCCCATTTGAAAAGGCTTTGTCTTTTTTAAGGAATAATAACAGAGATAATAGAAGAGACGCAGCTAATGCTATTACAACAACGCTAAAAGAAAATATAGATGATTTAATATATATTTTCAATACTGTAACACTTGACCATATAGTAAACACAGAAATAAGAAAATATCCGGATGTAGAAGAAAGCAGACATTTAAGCAACGAAATTTCAAGAACCTCTGTTGATAACCTGATTCAAACTGTGGAAGAAAGTTATGCATTACCCATTTCCTACTACAAAAAGAAGAAAAAGCTTCTAATGTTTGATAGACTCTATGACTATGATAGATATGCGCCTATTACAAATAAGAAGAAAAGGATATCTTTTGAAAAGGCTAAAGAAACTGTTCTTAATTCGTATAGAGCATTCTCAGAAGATTTTTACGCGATAGCAAAAAAGTTTTTTGACAATAACTGGATTGACGCTGGAGTAAGGGCTAACAAAAGAGGAGGAGCGTTTTCTGCTGGCACAATACCTGCAGCTCATCCTTATGTCCTTCTTAACTTTACAGGAGACATAAGGGACGTTTTTGTAATGGCTCATGAACTTGGCCATGGTATCCATCAGTATCTTTCAAGAGAGGTAGGCTTATTAAATATGCACACACCTCTAACAACTGCAGAAACTGCATCCACATTTGGAGAAATGCTCACATTTGATTATATCTTAGAAAAAACACCGTTAGAAACGCAGGTTTCCTTGCTTGCTTCGAAATTAGAGGATATATTCTCTACTGTATTTAGACAGACAATCTTTACAACCTTTGAAAGACGACTATATCAAAAAAGGATGCAAAAAGAGCTGATCGTAGAAGAGATGAACGCTCTATGGATTGAAGAGAACAAGAAAATGTTTTCAAACGCCCTTAAGTTAAGAGATGAGTATGGATTCTGGTGGGCATATATATCTCATTTCATAAACACCCCTTTCTACTGTTATGCTTATGCATACGGTAATTTACTTTCACTATCCCTTTATAAAAAATATAAGGATATGGGAACAGACTTTGTCAAGCTTTACAAGGATATACTGAGCAAAGGCGGTAGCATTAAACCTTCAAAACTATTAAAACCCCTTGTTGACATTGAAGACAAAGATTTCTGGAAAGGTGGAATAGCATATATCAAAGAACTCCTGGATAAATTTTTGAAACTGTCTGCAAAAAGGAGTTAACATGCAAAAAAATTTTGCAGTACTTGTTGAAGAAATGTATCAGGAATTGGAGGTATGGTATCCTTATCTAAGACTTAAAGAAGAAGGGATAGAAACAAAGCTAATTGGCAGGGAAAAAGGCATAGTTTATCACGGCAAATACGGAAACTACCCGGCAAAAGCTGAGTTAGGCATTAACGAGGCATTTCAATATGAATGGTCAGGTGTATTCATACCAGGAGGTTTTGCACCAGACTATATGAGGAGAACACCTGCATTCATTGAATTTGTAAATAAATTACACAATGAAAAAAGGCTTTTGGCTGCTATATGTCATGGGCCCTGGATACTTGCCTCTGCAGACATTATAAAAGATGTAAAGCTTACTGCATTCTTTGCTATAAAAGACGATTTAATACATGCCGGGGCAGAGTACGTTGATGCTCCTTACGTTGTGGATAAAAACATAATCACTGCAAGAAAACCTGAAGATTTACCTCAAATGCTTAAAAAAATCGTTTCTCTACTAAAAGATGTTTGATTTTATTAAAAAGTTCTTAAAAGTAAAAAAGGGAAAAAAAGAAACAGAAACTTATATAAAAGAGGCAGAAAATACTACAGACGAAACAACCAGTAAGGAGTCAAAAAAAGCAAAAACTACTGAAACTGTTAATAATCATTCACACGGAGTAATCGATACTTTCGGACTTGGGGTTTTTTCAGATTTTCTAAAAAACTATATACACGAAAAAGACAGGAAAGAAAATGCAAAGGATGTTCATAGGATACTTTCCAATAGTGCTACTCCTACAAACGAATATTATGTTTTAATGTTCCTATCAAGTGTAATTGCAACAGCAGGTCTTTTGCAGGGTTCAGCAGCAACTGTAATCGGAGCTATGATTGTTGCTCCTTTGATGACGCCCCTCCTTGCATTCTCTCTTGCAACAGTATGGGGTGATTTCAGAATGCTTATTCGCTCAATCTGGTCCATAATAAGAGGTGTGGGTATAGCTGTAATAATAGGTTTTATAATAGCATTCATATTCCCAGGACAAAACCTCTCAAATGAAATTATAATGAGAACACACCCTGGAATATTTGACATCCTTATAGCTTTTGCTTCTGGCATAGCAGGTGCTTATGCTTATTTAGACAGGAAAATCATAGCAGTTCTTCCAGGAGTTGCAATAGCTGTAGCCCTTGTTCCTCCATTATGCGTTATAGGCGTGGGGCTTGGAAGATTTCAGCTTTCCGTGGCATTAGGAGCAACAATACTTTTTATAATTAACCTGTCTGCTGTATTGCTTGCTTCTGTTGTAGTTTTCTTTGTAAAAAAGGTCTATATAGAAAGAAATGAAGAAGAGGTCAAAGAAAGAACATATATTCACATGATTTTAACAGGGATTGTCTTTGTCATTGTTGCTATCCCGGCTATTTACTACTCTATTAAAAAAATATATATTGAAGATATGCAAAACGATTTGAACAAATTTGTATCAAAGGTTATAAAACCTGATTCCTTATCGCATTCAATTCTTATAGAAAACGATAAAAAACTTGTATATGAAATTACGATTTCAGGATCTCACCCACCGCATGATTCCATTCTTTCAATTATAAAAAATTATTATCAAAATCAGGACGAATCATTATTGCAGATATTTCATTTGATACCGTATCCGAATTGGAAAAAACCAAAATAAAGGCGGCGGAAAAATGGGATGATTCAGAAGAAAAAGGTTACTTCATTGCCCCCGAGTTTATCGAAAAAGCAGCATCACATCATTGGACTATTGATTACTCGAAATTTTCTTTTTGTTTGGCGATTTATTCTATCTTTTCTAGGCATTATCCCTTCCGTTCTG
>JALVRC010000067.1:10232-16385 GCA_027025255.1 Caldifarciminota bacterium | reverse complement strand
GTTGTAGTTGAAATGAAAGGTAAGAAGAAAAGTCTTATTGGTGATGAGATTTTAAGAACGATTTCGACAAAATCAAATATAAGAAATAGATGGCAACAGTATACCATAGATTCCTTGAAACTTACAAATATTGCAGACGGAAAATACAAACTATATATTGCTGTTGAAAATGACATAGGGAATAGTCTTTACACATTAAAAAAGGACATATCCTTTAAAAATAATAGTGTTGGTGATATTATATTTTATAAGAATGGTATACCAAAAGATACATTTACTTCTTTTGATACAATAATTATGAAAATAGCTTCTTTAAAAAGATTAAAAGTACTTATTGAGAATGATACTTTAGAGTTTAATCATAACAGTGGATTTTACAGCCTTCCTTTGAATAATTTTAAGGAAGGCGTACATAATATAAAACTATTTGTTAATGATGAGATAAAACTTTATAAATTCTGGATAGAAAACCCATTTTACATTAATAAAGTTAAATGGGATAGAATGGTAGATAAACTTATATATGTAGCAAGTAGGCAAGTAATAGAAAAACTAAAACAAACTCCTCAGGATCAAAGGGAGGTAGAATGGATAAAATTCTGGGAAAAGTTCGCGTACAATAACAATTATGTTTCTTATCTTGAAGCAGAAGAAGACTATTTTAGAAAGATTGAGTTTTGCGAAGAGCATTTCAGAAATGGCGATAAAGGATATAGAAGTGATAGAGCGGTAATATATATGAAATATGGAGAACCTGATGATATAGAGGAACATCTTTTCGAGCCTAATGGATATCCTTATATAGTATGGAAGTATTCGAGCGGGTATACATTTGTATTTGTAGATAAATATGGATTTGGTGAATTTAAACTTCAAAATCAATAAAAGGATAAGATGAAAAAGTTTGTTACAGTTGAAGTCCATCCTCTTTTAATTGTAAAGGTTGCAGTGGATAAGGAAATCAAGATAAAGAATGGAGAAAAAATAATTTTCTTATTTAAGGATGCAACTGATATAGGTACTGTTAAGTATATAAGTAAGGATGTTATACACGAGGGTATTTTTATAAGAAAGCCTTCAAAAGAAGATTTTGCTATTGTAAAGGAAAACAAGCTATTTGAGAAAAAAGCCATGAAACGATTAACAGGCCTTATAAAACAGAACAAGCTTCCTATGAAGACTATAGATGCTCATTATTGGCTTGACAGAAAAAAGATTGTGTTTTATTTTTATTCAAAGCAAAGGGTTGATTTTAGAAAGATACATAAAATAATCTCTGATCAATTAGAATGTGGTGTAATAATAAAGCAAATAGGTGTTAGAGACATAGCAAAAATATACGGAGGTTATGGAAAGTGTGGTAGAGAGCTATGTTGTGTTAGCTTTCTAAAAGAACTCTATCCTATAACATTAAGAGAGGCAAGGGTACAAAATTTATATATAAACCCGGATAAAATTTCTGGTTTGTGTGGAAGACTACTTTGCTGTTTGAGATATGAGCTTGAGAGCTATCGTGATAAGAAAGAGAGCAAAATCAAATTACCTGAGCATTTCAACATTGATGAAAAGGAAGTAAAAATTATTTCGGTTAACAATGACTCAATAGAACAAGAACTTATAAAAGAAGAAAATCCCCACAGGGATTAAAAAATTACAAATAGTTTGATGTATAATTTTTACTTGACAAATCTTAAAATGTGGTTAAAATTATTTTATGCTCTTTTTGTTCTTGATTAGCTATAATAGTGATGTTGTTTTAATGAAAGAAGCAATTGAGGAAGCGATAAAACATATATCTATTGATGATAGTATAAAGAATGTATATATTTATTCATCTGATTATTCTTCTTCTCTGGCAGGTGATTTGATTTTATCTACGATGGGAGAATCATTTTTAAGGAAGGGAAAAAATGTTTATATTAAGCTTCCAGATTATTCTAATGAGCCTTATGCAGAGATTTCGTTTAGTATAAATGAGGCACGAGTAATCTACTATCAGCCATACAGAAAATTATTGCTTGGTGAAAAGATGATAAAAAGGCGTGCTATTGTTTCTTTTACTGCTATGGTGAATATGAACAAGAAATTGCAGAAGACCTATAATCTTACCGGAGTAAGAAATGATGTCATACCCTATAAACTTATAAGTTTTCTTTCAAATGCTTCGCTTGCTGATAAGACATACAACACTAATTCAAATAGTCTCTGGGAACCTTTGATAATAAGTAGTATTGTGGTTCTTATGATTTATATTTTTTATGCACCGGAGTGAATTATGAATAAAAATAAAAAAGAGAAATTTAAGAAACTGCTTTTAGAGGAAAAGAAAAAAATATTAAAAAGTCTGGGAATAAACATAGAATCTTTAAAGAAAGAGGATGGCGGTAATAAAGAAGAGTCTTTGTATAATATACATATGGCTGACATTGCGACATTAATGAGAGAACAGGAAAAAAAGGCAATAAATGCCACAAAAGAGCTAAAAATACTTAAGTTAATTGATGAAGCACTTGAAAAGATTTATAATGATGCTTATGGGGTATGCGAAAAGTGTGGGGAGAAAATAGAAGAGGAAAGGCTTGCTTTTATACCTTACTGTAAACTTTGTATTGTTTGTCAAAGGGAGGAAGATTTAGAATAAAACGCCTTGAATTTCTGCAGGTTTTATTTATAATTTGAGCAGATACTAACTAAAAGCCTTTGTTAAAGGAGCAAGCTCAAAGGGATATCCTGTAATAAGAAGGGTAACAGTTTCGTCTTTTTTTTCTAAATATTCTGTATAAAATCGTTTGGTAAGTTTATAGAGTAACGGATTAGAATAAGAAATAGTTAATTTCTTCTTCATAAGATAGGATTGCATACTTTCCCATATTAAATCAAGAAGTTTGTTGATGCCTGCTCCTGTTTTTGCAGATACAAGTACGTACGTATCTGTTAAACTCTTTATTCTGGATAACATGTATGGATAAAAATGCTTATCTATTTTATTAAATACAACAATATTTTGAACGTTTTTAGCCCCAAGTTTCTCTATGTATTTTTTTACCTTTTTATATCTTTCTATAAAAAGTTTATCCGAAACGTCAACAATGTGTAAGATTAAATTTGCTTCTTTTATAACAGAAAGAGTGGTTTCAAAAGCCTTAATTAAACTATCCGGTAAATCTTTTATGAATCCTACAGTATCATTAATAATTATGGGAATTCCCTGTTTTATTTCCAGTTTACGAGAAAGTGTATCAAGCGTAGAGAAAAGATAGTTAGATGTGTATACATTCTTATTCGTTAATACATTAAGAAGACTGGATTTTCCCGCATTTGTATATCCGGCTAACGCAATGTTAAATAGTCTCTTTCGTTGTCTTGACTTTTCTTTTGACTGTTTTTCAATGGTTTTTAACTTATGCTGAATTTTGTAGATAGCTTCATTAATCTTTCTTCTGTTTAATTCCAATTTTTGTTCTCCAGGCCCTCTTGTCCCTATACCTCCACCAAGACGTGACATTTCTTTACCATAGCCGACAAGATGAGAAAGACGGTACTTTAATTGAGCAAGTTCAACCTGTGATTTTGCCTGAGTAGTTTTTGCATGCAATTCAAAGATTTTGAGTATGACTAATTCCTTATCCAATACAGTAATCTTTAAAGATTTTCTCAGATTTCGCAATTGAATACCAGTTAAATAGGTATCAAAAGCAATGGTGGAAATTCCCATCTCTGCACACACATCCTTTATAAAATTAACTTTCCCTTTGCCAATAAAATAGGCTGGATCAGGATGGGGTCGATATTGGACAAGTTTTTCTAAAACTACGTACCCTAATGTTTTCATAAGAGCTGTAAGTTCTGTAAGGTTGTCTTTCACATCCCATCGTTTTTTGTAAGAAGATGCTATGCCTACTACAATTGCTCGGTTATTTTTTTGTGATTCCATATATAAACCGTTGAATGGTAGTAATAAACACACCTATGAGCATTATTACAATCAGGTATATAATCAGGTTCTTATAGGGAAGAAAGAAAAGCCATCCTCCCCATAAAATAATTCGAACAGCGCGAGGGAATATTCCTATTCTAATATCTATTTTAAGAGCCTCTCCTCGTGCTCTTATATAACTAATCATAATGGAGAATATAAGAACAAGTATTAATAAAAGTCCCATATATAAATCTTTTAAATAAATATATCAACCAATTACAATTCCTCCTTCAAACAATCTATCTACGGTAGAATCAAGAAGTGCACCTTTTTTAGACACTGTGTTACTTATTCTTGCAACCTCTCCATCAAATAAATCAAACATAGCTCCTATAAGGATTAACGCTCCTGCCAGGCGAATATTTCCTTTATATAAAAAAAATATTATAAATGGCAAGAAAATTATCTGCATAAGTGTCATAATCCATGCTTTAATCCCAATGTTTACAAAGAATTTGCTAATAGCATGAATGATTTTTCTCATTCTTTATCTATAATTAGTACCCCTTCTCCTTTTTCAGTAATAATAGAAGAGATAAGTTCTTTAACTGAGCCCCTTATAAATTCTTCATGAATCTTTGTTAATTCTCTTGCCAGTACAACCTTCCTATCCCCATATACCTCATAAATATCTTTAAGAATGTCATACACCTTTTTCATAGGTATATAAATTATGATGGTAGCAGCAATATCTTTGTACTTGCTCAGTTCTTTTTTCCTTCTTGCACTACGTTTTGTAAGGAAACCCAGGAAAAGGAATCTATCCGTAGGAAGGCCTGATGCGATTAATGCAGGTATGAAGGCAACTGCTCCAGGTATAGGCTCAACCTTAATATTGTTTTTTATAACTTCCCTTATAAGGTAGAATCCTGGATCCTGTATCCCCGGAGTCCCTGCGTCACTTATTAAAGCAAGCGTGTTTGTTTGTTTCAATAGATTTATGATATAACGTGTTGCTCGTAATTTATTATAGTCATGATAACCAATCAAACGTTTTTTTATGTCTAAGTAGTTTAAAAGCTTTAACGCCCTATTTTTGTTTTCACAGATAACTGAGTCTACTTTTTTTAAAGTATTTATTGCTCTTAAGGTAATATCTTCAAGATTTCCTATCGGTGTTGCTACAAGATAGAGGATTCCCTCTTTATTCAAAGATTTTAACCTTCATGTAACTAAAGAACTTTAAATCGTCTAATGCATATCTAAAGTCATTTAATGCGTCTTTCAAAAGTGCTTTTGCTTTTCCACCGGCAAAAGGTCCTATAGAATCATAGAAAATGTTTATAAACATTGCAAAACTTCTTATAATGCTGTCTGGTTCAGCATCAATAGCATTATTCCCTACTATTGTACCATTACTATCAACGTTAAATTTTTTGAAAAAATCGTATTCTGCTGCTGTTGCATTTATTGCCCACTGAGTAAATTTGGTAACCACTGCTCTTCCTAATGATAATTGAAAAACAGTAATTACTTTATTTGTTATGTCTATAAGCATTTTTACTTTTTCACTTTCCATTAATTCTGTTTTTTCCGTTAGTTTGTATACATAAATCTCAGCAGAGCCTTCATGTTTTTTAAGAAAATTAATGACTTCATTATTATCTCTTATATTTGGATAGATAAAGCTGTTTTTAATAGCTCCGTTCTCAAAACTTATATAAGAGTTTTCATCCTTTAATGATACCTTTATAAATCCTGTAAATTTGTTTTCTTTAATTCTTTCAAGGAATTTATCTGTATTTTCAAGCAGGTATTTATCAAGTAAATTTTCAATAAAGAAAGAAGCGACAATCATTTCTATTAGTTCTTGTTCGGTAAAAACAGCATTAACTATTGAAGTATCTCCTCTTTTCATTTTCTCAAAGACCTCATTAAGGTTTACCTTTTTTACATTGTTTCCCTGAAGTGAATAAATATCTATAAGGGCTCCGTTTTTTAAGTAGAAGAATATGAAACTGTCCACAAAATCAATAGTTATATAAAGTGCTCTTTTAAATAATCTGTGTTTCTTAGCCATGGTTATGAGTCCTTCAAAATTAATAAACTCAGCCCTTATGGAAAATAAGAAAATCTGTTTTCTTGGAAACTTCATTGAGTTTTCCTCTTAAACTTTATTGAATTATCTTCTAAATAAATATAAATATTTTTTATCTCGGGATTTTCAATTATGT
>JALVRC010000067.1:8564-10222 GCA_027025255.1 Caldifarciminota bacterium | reverse complement strand
GTGCATCTCCTATCTCTTTCTGAATAAGACGTTTTAAAGGCCTCGCTCCAAATTTAGGGTCGTAGCCTCTATCAGCAATGTGATTTATAATTTTTTCATCTACGTTTATAGAAATTTTTCTTTCATTAAATATTTGTTTGATAAGTTTATCAATTTCTAAATGTACAATTTGTTTAATGTGTTCATTATTAAGTGGCTTGAAGACTACAATCTCATCTATTCTGTTTATAAACTCCGGTTTAAATACCGAGGATAGAATAGAGTTAAGTTCATCCTTTGTTAAATTCCCCTTGGTCGTAATCAGTTCGGTTCCAATATTAGAAGTCATAATTATTATGGTATTGCTAAAATCTATGGTTTTCCCCTTGCCATCAGTTAGTCTTCCGTCGTCCATAACCTGAAGAAATACATTAAAAATCTGGGGATGAGCCTTTTCAATTTCATCAAAAAGTATGACTTGATAGGGTCTTCTCCTTACAGCTTCGGTTAATTGTCCCCCCTCGTCAAATCCAACATATCCTGGGGGGGCGCCTATCAATCGTGCTATACTGTGTCTTTCACTATATTCACTCATATCAATTCTTACTATTGCATTGTCATCACCGAATAAAAAATCTGCTAATCTTTTGGCAAGTTCTGTTTTTCCAACGCCTGTTGGCCCAAGAAATAAGAATACACCTATTGGTCTATTCTTTGAAGTAAGGCCTGCTCTGTTCCTTCTTATTGCATTAGAAACTGCTTTTACTGCCTCTTCCTGATTAATGTATTTTTGATGGATAACCTCTTCCATTTTTAAAAGTCGTTCTCTTTCAGTCTCTAACATTCGTTTCACAGGGATGCCAGTCCAGGAAGATACCACAGAAGCAACATCTTGCTTGCCAACAATTTCTGAAATGCCTTTCTCCTTTAAATATTTTCCTTTTTTAATCATTATTTCTTTTGATAGTCTCTCTGATTCTTCCTTTAATTCTGCTGCTTTTCTATAATCTTCGTTCTCTACAGCTTTTTTCCCCTGTTTTACAATCTCTTTTAATCTTTGTTCCTTTTCTTTTATGTCTGGTGGCATGCTTTGAATAGAGATTTTTAAACGTGAAGCTGCTTCATCTATAAGGTCAATAGCCTTATCCGGGAGATTCCTGTCCTGGATATATCTTTCAGACAATTTTGCTGCTGCTTCAAGGGCATCCTCACCTATTTTAACGCCGTGATGTTTTTCATATCTTTCCTTGAGATGTTTTAGAATCTTTATTGTATCATCAATATTTGGTTCATCAATAAAAACCGGTTGAAACCTTCTTTCCAGCGCCGCATCCTTTTCTATATATTTTCTATATTCGTCAAGAGTTGTAGCACCTATGCATTGAATCTCTCCTCGTGCCAAACTGGGTTTTAAAAGATTAGAAGCATCCATAGCCCCTTCTGCTGAACCAGCGCCTACAATATTATGTATCTCGTCGATAAATAGTATTATTTTCCCCTGAGACTTTTTTATTTCTTTTAATAAGGCTTTTAATCTATCTTCAAACTCACCTCTATATTTTGATCCGGCTATAATTGCCCCTAAGTCAAGAGATAAGATTCTCTTCCCTTTTAAGAGCTCTGGAATATCGCCTGCCACGATTTTCTGAGCCAGTCCTTCAACTATAGCTGTTTTGCCT
>JALVRC010000067.1:0-8554 GCA_027025255.1 Caldifarciminota bacterium | reverse complement strand
GTTTTGCCTACTCCTGCTTCTCCTATAAGAACAGGGTTATTTTTTCTTTTCCGTAAAAGGATTTCAATGACTCTTCCTATTTCTTTTTCTCTTCCAAAAACAGGGTCAAGTTTATTTTCTTCTGCAAGCGAAGTAAGATCTACCGTAAATTTCTTTAATACCTGGTATTTTTTTTCTGGTTCGGGATCCGTTATTCTCTGAGAGCCCCTAATATCTTTTAAAACATTATAAATTCTATGTTCTGTAATACCAAATTTGCGGAATATTTGTGGAACATCCCCCAATTTTAATCGGGCAAGAGCTATTAATAAATGTTCAATACTAACGTATTCATCATTCAAACGTTTAGCTTCTGCTTCAGCTTCTTCAAAGGTTTCCATAGCACTTTTCCCTATATATATCTGTAGAGTATCATTCCCATATACTTTTGGTAACATTTGCAATTCTTTTTCAACGTCAATTTTAATATCTTCCGGGTCAATACCCATTTTCTTAAATATATCAATCCCTATACCTTCTGTAGTTAAAATCCCCCATAGAAGGTGTTCTGCTGATAACTCCTGGTGATGAAATCTGTTAATGGCTTCTTGAGCCGCTCCAATTACCTCCATTGCTTTTTCTGTAAAATTTTCTTTCTTCATACAAATAATAATAGATATTTTACGGGTAAAGTCAAGCAAAAAAAATCTATTTTTTAATCAAATTATAGGGGTTTTTAAAGCTTGACAGACCAAAAAAAATAAGTAATATTACTTATGCCTATATTTAAACCTATAAAGAAAGAAAAAATAAAGAAAATCCAGAAAGATACAAAGCCTGAAATAGAGAAAAAAGAACTGGAATCAGAGAAAAAAGTTGAGATATCTACAATAATTTCAGAAATAAGAAAACTTAACGAAGAGCGTTCTGAGTTAAAAAGCAAAAATGAAATTCTCAAAGAAGAAGTTTTAGCCCTATCACGTAAAAAGGAAGAACTAACGAAAACAGTAGAAGAGCTTGAGAAAAAATTAGACTCATTGAATATGAAATATGAAGGTATGGAAGAGAAATTAAAAAACAAAATAGATGCCTTGAAAGAAGATTACAAAGAGCTTGAAGAAAAACTTGAGAGGAAAAAGGATGAGATAATGACACGAGATGGACAAAAGGAACTACTTATGAAAGAAATTGGAGAACTAATAGAAAAAAGAAGGATGTTAATGGCTGAGGTGGATAAGCTTGAACATACTATCCATGAGCAACCTGAAGATAAGATTCTTAAAGAAACGGATTCCTCAGAGCATAAGAACGAGATTAAGGGTGATGGCAAAGAAGAGAAGAAAAAGAAAAAATCAAAGTTTGTATTTTAAATAGATATTCTCCTCTTGTGGTATTTCCGTTTGCTGTAGTTATAGAGATTTTTATACTTTCCATACAAAAACCAATATACTATACGTTAGCAATTATTTTTGTCCTTGCTTTTTTATTGCCAAGTGAAAGAAAAATGTATATAATAAAGAAATCTTTGGCAATACTTGCAGGATTTATAGTTTTATATCTTGTATATTATTTTTTACATGGTTCAATTTATGTTGATAATTTAATCAAGCTTTTTTTTAGTTTTGTTGTATCATTTTCTACGTTGTTAGCTTATTCTCCTGAAGAGATAGGAAGTTCTATTGAACGGCTTTTTACACGTTTTAGGTTATTGAAAACAAAAAGATTCATTATCGAGTCCATTGAATATGCTGTTTTTTTTACTCAGAGGTTTATCCTTTTGAAACTAAAAGATTGGAAAGACATACCTGTACATATTGAAAAAGCTGTAAAGAATGCAGAGATTAAAATAAGAAAACAGACCTACACCTACAAGAATCCATTGCCTATAATTTTAAATATTATACTTATCTGTATTGCTTTAGTTTCTATATGAGATATATTGGAATAGTTGCATACGATGGAACAGCTTATGCCGGTTGGCAGTATCAATTAGAGCAGAGGACAATTCAAGGTGAGATAGAAACAGCTCTATATAAGATTTTTAAAACTCCTATAAGAATTACAGGTGCTTCACGAACAGATGCTGGAGTTCATGCGAAAAGACAGTTTTTTCAATTTGATTATAAAACACACCTTTCAAACAATACAATAAAAAAGGCATTAAATAATTTTCTACCACGAGATATTTTAATACGCTCAATTGATAATGATAGCTTTCATGTCAGATATGACGCTATTATGAAAGAATACAAATATTACATAACTATGGAGTTTTCTCCGTTTAAGCGTTTTTTTTTCTGGTATATTAAAAATATTAATATAGAGGCTATGGAAGCTATAATTCCTTATCTTAGAGAACCCAAACAATGGGCATTGTTTTCTTTTGAAAATAATCCCATAAGGTTTTCAGTTGATATTGAATATGAAAAGCTCAACAGAACTGATATTGTAATAACCCTAAAAGCGAGAAGTTTTTTTTATAAAATGGTAAGAAGAATTGTAGGACTTATTGTTGCAGCTGGATTGGGGAAATTCACCCTTGATGAACTTGAGGATGTTTTTTTAAAAAAAATACCTCAGCCAAAAACTGCTCCTGCAAACGGGCTTTTTTTAGAAAACATATTTTACAAGGAGGTAGAATGAAGCTTTATCTTGACACAGGTAACATAAAAGAAATAGAAGAAATAAACAACTGGGGGGTTTTGTCAGGGGTTACTACTAACCCCTCTTTGTTGTCAAAAGAAGGTGGTTTGAATAAAGATACTATAAGAAATATATGTGATATGGTAAAGGGGCCGGTAAGTGTTGAGGTTACTTCCTTAACTCCTGAGGAAATGGTCTCTGAGGCTTTAGAACTTAAAGAAATTTCTCCTTACCTTGTAATCAAAATACCAGCTACAGTAGAGGGATTAAAAGCAACAAGGGCTCTATCGGAAAAAGGCATTCCTGTTAACATGACGCTGATTTTTTCTCCTTCTCAGGCCTTACTTGCAGCGGAAGCCGGAGCAAGATATGTTAGCCCTTTTGTGGGGAGACTTGATGATACCGGAATTGAAGCTCTTGAAGTAGTTCAGGATATAAGGGAAATTTTTGATATAGGTGGATATGATACTGAGATTATCTTCGCAAGCGTTCGTCATCCGTCTCACGTAATACGTGCTGCACGTATTGGAGCAGATATAGCAACTATTCCTTACAGGGTATTTACTCTTTTAATTAAGCATCCAATGACTGAACTTGGTCTTAAGAAATTTATGCAAGACTGGAATAATTTAAATAAGTGAAGAAAATAGCTATATTTGTTTCTGGAAGAGGCTCAAATATGGTATCTATTATTAAGGCGCAAAAAAACGGACTTTTTTCTGCTAAAATAGATGTTGTTATCTCTGATAATAAGGATGCAGAAGCTTTAAAAAAAGCTACCCGGATGGGGATTGAAACTAAATACATATATCCAGGAGATAAGAAGGGAACAATTAGTAAAAGCGCGTCTAATCTGATTTTAGATACTGTATTAAAAAGAGACATATCACTTATTGCACTTGCTGGTTTTATGAGAATAATAAAAAGGAGTTTTATAAAGACATTTAAACGTCCTATTTTAAATATTCATCCTTCTCTATTACCGAGTTTTCCCGGACTTGATGCTCAAAGACAAGCCCTGGATTATGGTGTTAAGATAACGGGTTGCACTGTACATTTTGTAGATGAGTATATGGATCATGGCCCTATAATTCTACAGGCTTCTGTCCCTGTTTTTAACAATGATACACTTGAAAGTTTGAAGCAAAGAATACTTAAAATGGAGCATAAGATTTATCCAGAAGCTATAAGACTTGTTCTTGAGAACAAATACAGAATTGAAGGAAGGAAGGTAGTAGTTGAAGATACATAAGATTTTAATTTATTTGCTTGCAGGTTTCATAACAGGCTTAAGTTTTAATATTACCTTTCTCGCACCTTCCATTTTTTTTTCTATTTCAGCTATCTACTTTATTATGGATGAAAGGAACTTTTTTCTTTATGGTTTGTTCTATCTTTTATCAATGTTTATAACTTCTCTTTTCTGGCTCTTTAAACTGAACTTTCCTTTGCCTCAATCATTGAGATTTCTACTCTATATCGGTGTCATATTGCTATTTTTGTATCTTTCTTTGTATTGGTTTATTCCTTTAAAAATAGCAAAAAGGCACAAATGGTTTATAATAGTTCTATTCCCTATTTTTGAATATGTTTTGGGACTTGGTGATACTGGATTTCCCTGGTTTATTCTTGCCAATGTTTTAAGCCCGATTCCAATACTTATTCAACTTGCCTCAGTCGGAGGTGTAATGCTTCTTTCTTCATGGGTTCTAACTTCCGGTTATTTTGTTTATAAATTAATAAAGGAAAGAGATTATAAATGGCTCTATATAAATATTATTGTGATTGCTTTGCCTATTATATTCGGATTATTAAGAATTTATCATAAAACTTCATATACAGATAAAACCGTTGTAATTGTGCAACCCAATATCCCTGGCAATATGAAAGGGGGAATGAGTAGAGATAGCCTTATAAGAGCCCAGATAAAACTTTTATCGTTGGCAAAGAAATACAATCCTTTTGTAGTAGTACTTCCAGAGACAGGAACCCTGTCAGATTTATTTAGAGAAGGAAGGTATAGAGATATGTATGTTGCGGTTTCTAAATCTCTTAAAGCACCTATTATAACTGGTATGCCTGTATTTAAAACTGATGGTGTTTATAATGCCTGTGTTACAGTTAATAGAGACTTTATTTCGCCTCCTTATGCCAAGATTCATCTAACTCCTTTTGGAG
Organism: Caldifarciminota bacterium; assembly: GCA_027025255.1. Lineage (GTDB taxonomy): Bacteria > Hydrothermota > Tepidihabitantia > B3-TA06 > JALVRC01 > JALVRC01. Next base: position 3,754 of record JALVRC010000067.1, on the reverse strand, counting down.
AAGCAATACCGTACGATGATAAAATCCCTTTTTTAAAAAGTGTTGATGTTCGCGGTGGACATATGAACAGAGGGAAAGAATTTGTTGTTCAAAGGGTGAAGCGTACAAGATTCGGGATACTTATCTGTTTTGAAACAATTTTCCCTGAAATTACACTTAAGTGGGTAAGAAAAAAGATAGATGTACTTGTAAATATTACAAATGATGGATGGTTCGGTAAAACTCCAGCTCCTTATCAGCATGCACATATTCTTCTTTTAAGGGCTGTAGAATCAGGCCTTCCTGTAATACGTTCAGCAAATAATGGGATATCATTTATTGCAGATGCTTATGGAAGAATATCTGTAAAAATGGGACTTTTTAAAAAGGGGATTATACATGGCAAATTACCGAAAAGGTTAAATAATACTTTGTATAATGTGATAGGTGATAAGATTCTATTTATTTATTTACTTATTGCTGCCGCTTTTGTATTATGGCAAATATTTAAAAAAAGGGAAAAATCTCTTGAAGATTAAGCCTTTAACTAAAATAGTAAAGCTTTATTCAGTAGTGTTTTCTAAAAATTCTGATATTGGCTTTTTATAAAGAGGATGAATGAATTGTGGGTACAATTCTAATAAAGGGACGATAACAAACCTTCTTAGATGTGCTCTTGGATGTGGGATAATTAAAGACCTGGTTTTTATTATCAGATCATTGTAGAATAGTATGTCAATGTCAATTGTTCTGGGGGCATTTTTAAAAAACCTTACTCTTAAAAGATATCTTTCAATGCGTTGAATAAGTGTTAGAAGCTCTAAAGGTTTCAACTTAGTATTAACTTCTGCGACAGCGTTTAGAAAGCGAGGTTGATAACGAAATCCAGCTGGAGAAGTTATATAAGCCGATGATATTTTCTTCACTATTATTTTATTCTTGTTTAATTCTGTTATTGCTTTTTTTAAAAATAAGCCTTTAAGTATATTAGAACCAAGCCCAAGAATAATCATTTGTCAATAAAAACATACATCCTTTTTACATAACCAATGTTGATTAATTTCCTGTCAATATTCAGTTTATACTTTGTTTTTAAGCGATTAAGCTTTTCAACGTTTTCCTCAGAGAATATATTAAAAAAAAGCATTTTGCCTTTAGAAGTTAAAAGATTTCTTAGCTTTAAAAGTTTCTCAATAGGGGCTACCTGCCTGAAGCATAAATAATCAAATAAATAGGATACCTCTTGAGCCCTTTTTTCAATAACTTTTGTGTTAGTTAGTCCGAGGTTTTTTATAACTATTCGTAGAAATTCAGCTCTTTTTCTTTTTGATTCTATTAGGTAAACCTTTAAATCATCTCTGATGATAGCGACAGGAATACCAGGTAATCCGTTACCAGACCCAATGTCTGCAACAATAGAGGATGTATTTAGGTACCTTGTCGGTATAATACTGTCAGGAATATGAAATTTAAAGAAATGTTCAATCCCATTATGAGAGATTAGACTGATTCTTTCACTCCATTCAAGAATCATTTTATAATATTCATCAATCAAAACAATCTTTTCTCTGGATAATCTTAGCCCCTGTTTTTTTAAGAAATTTCTAAGTTTTCTTAATTCCTCCCTCATAAGAAGTTAAGGAATATCAAGCTCTTCGTATCTTGTACTTATAAGGACCTTCCTTTGAAGAAAACTATGATAATCTGACCATAAATTTGCATTTTCTTTTGTGTCTTTTTCTGCTGTTTCAAACATTTGCATCTTTGCATCAAGATTATCAATATGATAAAGAATCTCAGCCTCTTTAAAAAGAGGTTTTACAGGTGAGCCAAATTCAAGTTCACCATGATGGGACAAAATCATGTGCAATAACATATCAGCCAGTCTTGACGGAAAGGCGTCAAAACCGTTTATGGCTTTTTTAACAATTTCATACCCAATAACAATATGTCCTAATAATTTCCCTCTGCTGTCAAAATCAATTGTCTTATCATAAGTATATTCGTATATTTTCCCTATATCATGAAGTATAATTCCTGCTAAGAGAAGATCTTTGTTTATATCATAACTCTTAATGGCAGTGCCAATACGAGCCATTGACAGTGTATGTTCCAAAAGACCACCTATATAGGCATGATGAGCAATAATGCCAGCCGGAGCTCTTTTAAATCTTTCTGATATGTTTTTATCAGAAAAGATGTTTTTAAGCAAATTTTTAATATCTGAATGTTTAATACTTGTAATTATATCCTGCAGTTCAATAAACATTTCTTCAATATCTTTTTTAGAAACAGGAAGAAAATCATCCTTATTGACTAAAGCTTCATCAAAGCTATCAATTTTGTCCAGTATAATATTTATTCTATCTTTATATTGATTAACAATACCGCGGATTTTTACAAATGTTCCTTTATTGATACGTGCAGCTTGTTCTATATTATCCCAGAGCAACCCATCTATTATACCGGTTTTGTCTTTAAAATGAAAAACAATAAATTTCTCACCGTTTCTTTTCTTCCTGAATTCGCGCGCTATAAGATAAAAAACATCCTCTACGTATTCTCCAACTTTAAGTTCATTTATAAAGAATCTTTTTTCCATAGCTCAAAAAAAATCGATACTGTATGTTGTGTCCCTAAGATCAAAGATGGAGTAACTGCATAATTGATTCTTAAGTTTTTTATTTTTTTTGTCCCCAATCCGAAACTGAACCCTGATAGAGGGTCAAGTGGCCCTTCTTCTTTTAAACTTTCCATCCCTGTTTGATATCCCATAACGAAGTAAATAAATGAGAAATGGTATTCACCGCCAGTATGAAACGTTATATTTTCTATCCCTGTTTCAAAATCCAGGAAAAAAACGAATTTTTCAATACCAGAGTATTTAACACCCAGAGTTGCATATATATCAGGGATACTTCTCTCTTCTAAAAAGGGTTTTATTTCATATCCTATATTATTAGCTGAAAGTCCTAAGAGGAGGCTGTCAATTGGAGTGGAATATATTAATCCTGCATTTAAAACAATTCCAAAACTTGCATTGCCTGAAGAAGTTCTAATAAAAGGATTAATCCCTAACCCCATATTTATTGATTTTATATGCGATGCTACACATATACCCGGGGCAAGGAATAGGTAAGAGAATCTACCAAGTTTTTCATTATTAGGACCAGTTTTCTCCATTTCTGTATAAAGGTACTGTAAGGGAAATGAAAAGCTAAAACTACCTGCTTTGTAGGAATAAAAAATATTTCCTCTTTGAATAAAATCATAATATATTTGATGGGTAAATCCTATAGTTCTATTAAGATATGTAATTCCTGCTGGGTTTAATAGCCCGTTGTTAACAGAAGCTATGCCACTACCTGCTCTTGCTTCTATTAAAGCGTCCTTTACTCCGTTAAGCTCGTAAATGGAGGAAAAAATAAATAAATAAATCATTATGTGTCCTTTTTTGAAGATTTTTGTGGAAGATGTTCTTTTTTGCTTTCAGGTAAAGGTTTTTTCTTATAATCAGTAATATAAAACCCGGAGCCTTTAAAGATTAAACCAGCTCCTCCGCTTATAAGTCTTATAACCTCGCCTCCACATTCAGGACATGTTGTTTCTCGTGGGTCACTCATCTTTTGATATTTTTCAAATCTATAACCACATCTTTTACATTTATATTCATATACTGGCATAAATAGTATTATAGTTAAAATTTAAGTAAAGTCAAGTAATAAATTCATTTATAAAAAATAGATGCTATTTTTTTAAAGCGATGATATTATAT
>JALVRC010000066.1:2638-5761 GCA_027025255.1 Caldifarciminota bacterium | reverse complement strand
CCTGTCAATTATCTCTTTAAACGAAGCTATAGACTGCTCAAGTACAGAAAGAGAAACCTTCTCAGTATTATATATTCCAATAAAAGCATTAAATGACTCACAAATTACATCCTTAAGCATTTTCTTTTTAATCCTTAATATCCTTTTTATCATTTGAACAGAATCAACCTTCTTTTGTTTATACAGGTTAAAATTAAAACCTATACCACCTTCTAAGGCCTCACTCCCGTTCCATTCATGTGTTTTATTCCCATAACCAATACCAATATATGTATTTATCCGGGGAATCTCTATGTTTTTTCGAGTAAGCTGTATAGCAACATTAATTTTCTTTAAGGTAAGGTTATTCTTTACAGCTAAAGCCTTAGTACTATCTAACTCAAACTCTTTTAATAAAGGATAAAAGCTATCCGCTGGAACAATATGTACACTATCCCCTAATCCTAAAAAAACCAACATAGCGTTTTCATAAGTAATAAGCTCAATGGCATTTTTTAAAGAGTCTCCTACAGTCTCAAGATAAAGAAGTTTCATATAGTTAAGCTCTTCTTTTGAAATTTCTCCTTCATTATAACGTTTAATAAATTCATTATATTGTCTGTGATAAACATTCGCAATACTATCTAAAAATAATTTTTTTGTATGTGCGTAATTTAAAAGTATATAAACGAATCTTACCTTCCTTTCAACAATTTTCTGCTGTTCTTTACTCTCAATAATTTTAAAACGCTCATATTCTTTAACCGGAGTTAAGAAAACCTCTAATATCTGAGTGAGATTAAGATTAACATAGGCTCCGACCTTTAGAAGCGATGTATCAGGATAGGCAAATGAGTAATTATATCCGCCATTAATAAGAAGAGAAGGGAGAGCTCGTTTCCAAAGCCCTTCCTTCTCTTTAAAAACCCATTCTACCCGCTCTCTAAATACACCAACATCATAGTTATCTTCAAGAGCAATTCCAACAGCCTTTTTTTCAGTTAGCTTTAAACTAACTGAAAAAAAGAAGAATACTATCATGTCCTATTTCTTTATAAACGGCAATAAAAGACTTGCAAATGAAGATATGTTTCTGGATTGAATAAACACCTTTCCTGGTCCTTTAAACTCAAATACCAATCCTTCACCACTAAAGAATAGAGATTTCAAGCCGCCAACCTTTTTTAAACTATATGACACAGTATCTTCAAAAGCAACCATGTGTCCTGTATCAACAATATAGCTTTCTCCCTGTCCAAGTTCCACATCATATATAGCACCATAGCTTGAAATAAATATATCTCCAGTACCTGTTGCTTTAATAAGGAACATACCTTCTCCACCAAATAAACTTTTAGCGCCACCAAATTTTGTATTAAGTTCAATTGATGGATCAGAGACAAGATACGAACCAGACTGAATAATTAAAGAATTATTATTCAAGACAAAATGTTTTATATCACCAGGTCCAGAAGGAGCAAATGTAATTTCTCCGTCCTCATTGGCTAAAAATGTATTCATAAAAGCACTTTCTCCAACAACACTTCTTTTTAAAGCACCAAATAATCCACCCTTCATCTTTGTTTTAATTTCAATGGTTGGACTCATACTAACCATAGCCCCAGATTCTGCCATAATACTCTCCCCTTTCGTAAGTTTCATCTTTAAAAGCGAATATGTAGGACTAAACAAGATTTCATGCTGCATTTTTCCTCCTTTTTTTGTGTTTTACGTTGTTTAAATACTATGCAACCTCTTTCAGCTGTTTTAATACCTTCATTTCAATTATTTTTAAAGGACATGCCTTAACACATTCCTCGCAGCCAACACATTTATCAGGTATAATTTTATGAATTTCACCTTCCTTACCCTCAATTGCCTTGAACTGACACACCTTACTACATTCATGACAACCATCACACCCAACATTAATATATGCGACTGGCCTTGGCTGGGCAAAATCAACATAACTGTCAGTTGGACATTTAGCATAACAAATACCACAATCCGTACATTTACTTACATCCATTACAGGAAGATTATTAACCATTTTCAAAGCGTCATACGGGCATGCACGTACACATATACTACAGGCAAAACATCCTTTTTTACATACGTCCTTAACCTCTTTTCCCTTATCAAGAGATACGCATGATAGATAAACCTTCTTATCCCTATCTATCAACTCAAAAAGATTCTTCGGACATACCTCAACACATACCCCACATCCAGTACACTTTTCTCTATCTACATAAGGGAGATCATCTTTCATACTTATTGCATTAAAAGGACATGCTCTTTCACAATCTGCCAGCCCTAAACAACCATACTCACATCCCTTATTCCCCCCCTTAGCGAATACAGCAGCCTGACATGTTTCTATTCCCTGATAATCTGCGAATCTCTTGGCTATGGATGCACTTCCTTTACATTTCAGAAACGCAACCGGAGGAGTTTTAGCCTCAATAGAAATACCCAAGATTTTTCCAATTTTAAAAGCCACTTCTTCTCCACCAACACTACAAAGATTAGGGGCAGACTCACCCTTAGAAACAGCCTGAGCATAAGCATCACATCCAGGATATCCACATGCTCCACAATTCGCACCTGGTAAAACCTCTCTTAAAGACGCTTCTTTCTCATCAACCTCCACTGTCAACTTTTTATAACCAATTACAAGAATAATGGCCAACAAGAGTCCAATAGCGCCGAAAGATATTACAGAGATTAGAATTGTATTCACATTAACCTCCTATCCCAAACATCCCTGAAAATCCCATAAAGGCCAGGGCCATTAAACTGGCTGCTACAAAAGCAATAGGATACCCTTTAAATGACTGTGGAACAGGAGCTAAATCTATCTTTTCCCTCAAAGAAGCGAATACGATAAGGACTAATCCAAATCCGAAAGCTGTACCAACAGAAAAGAAGGTAGCATCCCAGAAATTATATTTTTTATCAATAATAAGGAATGCCACGCCTAAAATCGCACAATTAGTAGTTATAAGAGGCAAATATATCCCCAGAGCCGAATAAAGTACCGGTACAAACTTTTTCAAAAACATTTCAACAAGCTGCACTAAAGAAGCTATAACAATTATAAACGTAAAAGAACACAAAAAATCAATATCCAAAAAAAAAACA
>JALVRC010000066.1:0-2628 GCA_027025255.1 Caldifarciminota bacterium | reverse complement strand
TCAAAGGCAAAAGAAGCGCATACCACAACAACCAGGTAATCCATGAAGAAAGCAGCATCACAAAAAGAACTGCAGCAGACATACCAATTGCAGTGGAAGTTTTAGTTGATACGCCGAAAAATGGACAAAGCCCCAAAAACCTCATCAGAAGAATGTTATTTATTAGAAATGCTCCAAAAAAGATAGCAAGTAAACTCACTCTTTACCTCCTACAGTCTTATTAATAATTGCCTTTAATATACCTATTATTAAAAATGCTCCTGGAGATAGTGTAAAGAAAAGTATAGGCATACTTCTAAACCCCTGCCAGGCAACAGGGATATTAAAAACCGTCCCCTTTCCCAGAAGTTCTCGTAAAATACCCATTGTTGTAATCGCTATAAAAAAACCTACTGATTTGCCAGCTCCATCCAAAAAAGAATCTAAAACTCCATGTTTATATGCAAATCCTTCAGCTCTCCCTAATATAATACAGTTCACAACTATTAATGGTACAAATATACCGAGAACACTATAAAGCCCGGGTTGATATGCTTGCATTACATAATCTATTATTGTTACAAAGGTTGAAATAATTACAATAAAAATAGGGATACGAACATTAGATGGTATCAGTTTCCGTAAAAGAGAAACCACAATATTAGATCCAATAAGCACAAAAGCTACAGCAGCGGACATCCCTACAGCGTCTGTTGCTGTAGAGGAAGTAGCAAGTGTAGGACATAGTCCTATCATAAGAATCAAAACAGGATTTTCAATAATTAATCCCTTTGTAAAATATGCCCATCGAGATGTTTGATTTTCCATACATAATAATAAGGATTTTTTAGAGAAAGTCAAGTATTGACAATCAATAAAAAATGTGTATTATTTATAAGCAAAGGAGAGGTGTCCGAGAGGCCGAAGGAGCACGACTGGAAATCGTGTATCCACTGAAAAGTGGATCGCGGGTTCGAATCCCGCCCTCTCCGCTTAATTAAAGGAGGTATAAATGTCTGGCTCTAAACGTTTCCAGAGACTAATTTTATCAACAATTCTTGGTGCTGTTGCAGGAATCGTATGTTATTTATTAAGCAAAGACAAATTTTCCTATACACCACAGATTATGTGGTCTACTATATTAAATAGAACTATGATTGGTTTTGCACTCGGCATTTCTGGTCTAAAATGGCCGTACTTTTTAACAGGCATTATTGTTGGAGCTATCATAAGTCTTCCTCTATCTGTTCCTGCTTATATAACCAACGGACTTATCCCATTTTTAATGATTACGATTGCAGGAGCTGTATATGGACTTATCATTGAGATTATTACCTCAGGTATATTTAAGCTTAAGGTAAAGAAGTAAAAATAATACAGACCATTTATCAGCTGTTCCTGTTATTGATAAATCTAATTAGGGACAAGAAATAACTATTTTATAAAGAAAGAAAATAACAATCCCCATTCCCCTACACTGTTTTTTCGGAATATAATAAAAATAGTGTGTGGTGAGAGGCATAATGCCTCCCACCACTATCACTTTACTTTATACTATATGGGAAAAATATACCGTGAAAATCGTATCCGTACTCAGCAGTATACAGAGTATTGTGGTGAAGCAAATCAAAAATAGCAAAACGTGGAAATGGTATTGCCTGCATTACGCATTCTTTTGAGTAAAATCCTTCTCTCTGCTGCTCTATCTCAAACCTTAAGTAGAATGGCCATAAAAGAATAAACGTGTGAAGAAATACATTCCCATTCACACCATTTGTATAAACCTCTACATCAACGTGTTCTGAAGGAGAAAATGCAGGTAAATCATCAACATCATAAAAGGTATTCAAAGGCTCAATAACAACCTTTGATTCACCACCATTCTTTGAAACAATTTTAAGGCTATCTATCTTTACAGTATTTATGATATCCGAAGTTGCAACTGCACAGGATATTTTTTTAAGGACCCAACCATCATGCTTTGATAAATCTCCATCCCTTTTAAAAATTGCATTCATATATACTGTTTCTGACAAATCCTTATCCCATGAAGACCATTGTTGGGTGTTTTTATTATATGCCCTGATATGCAAAACTCCAACGTTTTTTCTACTCCATTTAACAAAAGCTGAATCTCCTACAACAGATATATCAATATTTGTGTCTGGGTGTGTTTCAGGCCCTCTCCACCAGATAACAGTAAATGAATCCTCTGCCATAATATGCATACTGCTATCAGAAGTGGAATCAACCTGTGTATTGGAATTAAACCATACTGTATCCTCTGCTATAACCTTACGTATATTATCTTCTGCATTTGCGTCAGGTCTATTCTGACAAGCAATAAAGCCCATCAAGACAATACCTAATATAAACACAAATACTCGTTTCATACTATACTCCTTTTAAATAATTTATTAATACATAGGATAAACACGCAGGGTTTTCAGGTGTTTATCACAAGCATGTATATCCACAGGTTCACCATCAAAAACGTCTCTTGATAATGAACTTGCAAACAACCTGAATATTTTCGTATACTCCTCATCTTTTTCTATTCCCTTTTTAACTACCATTCTAAATAGATAGGTTCCATTTTCATAGGTAATCTGAACATTTTTACCTCTTCTATCATTAAAACTAGATGTA
>JALVRC010000065.1:13852-16470 GCA_027025255.1 Caldifarciminota bacterium | reverse complement strand
CTATAAATAAAAATTATATCCCTTATACTTTTTTATAAGGGATATAGAAAAGTGAAAAAAAATGAATTTTTATGTTGCTCCATTAATTTAGAATTAAACATTTTGTATGAGGTATATTAAATTTGTATTTAAAAATGTATGTATTTATAAAGTCCATAATAGAGAGGAAAGAGGATATCTTTCCTCTCTATATCTTTTTTATTTATTGTCTGCTATTAGTTTAAAACATCTTTAATGTTATTTTTCTATTTCAATCTCTCCTTCATTACATTTTAGTGTAATTTTGTAACTATATATATCTGGTTCAGCTATCCACCCATCTTCATCGTACCATAGATCATTGTTCATTATTCTTCCATTAGGTGGCACAACTTCTATATAATCTTGGTAATAGTTAACTCCGTTAACCATACAAGATACATATACATGATGAAGGCTAAACTTGCTTTTGTTAATCAAGTATGGTCTAAGGTACGCCGCTCCATCTATCCTATGGACTTCTGCAGTTTGCCAGTCTACTTCATACTGAATGTTATAGTATGATAACAAATGAATTTTTATCTCATCTGGTGCATCGGATTTTTCAATCATTTGTCTTACTTTAGGGTAAGCCAAACCATCGTATAAATAGGTCGATACGTTTGTGATTTTGCTTTGTTGTTCATTTATAATATCAACATATTTTATATAACGATTTGCAATATATTGAAAGGTCTCTACATCGTTTTTCTCCAGGGAAAGAGAAAGTAGCTTCCAATAGATGTTTTCCCATAGTAAAGAAGGATAATCTTTCACGAGATCAATTGATTTTGAAAAAGAGTTAATAGCTTGTAAGTATAGATAATCGTCTACACCTTTGTATATATGTTTGGTTAAAGAATCCCAGTATAGTACTCCATTAAATGATACTGCTTTGAAAAAAGCAGTAGAGTAGAGATTATAGTTATCTAAAGTTCTTTGTATAGAATCCACGAGAGGGGTTTCAGTTGTGAAATTATTATTAAGTAAAAGGTGGGTGTTTAAAAAGAGGAAAGAGATTTGGTCAGCTTCATCTTTTGACGGTATGTATGTTCTGGCTTTAAGAGAATATTCTTTCATTAGATCAGAAGTCTGGTTAAAATCTAACTCTCCAGCAATAAACTCATTTGTTATAGTGTTATATAATATTTGATACAATAATGGTTCAGCTGGCATATCTGTAATTACCTTAACTACCTGGTTAGTTTTAATCTCAGGATTATTAATGAGATCAATTACATATGAGGTTATTTCTCTATTTACAATTAGCTGTTGATTCCAGTGATATCTGTTTGTAAGGAGGGGTTTTATTTGATTCTCTAATTTCTGGATTAAATCTTTTGTCTGGCTTCTTATCATATGATCAATTTGAATAAGTTCTTTACCCATTGAGTCATTAACAAGTATTGATGTGAGGCGTGTTTGTAGTTGAGTGTAGTAGTACTTTTCAAGTTTAGAGAGATACTGAGAATTTACTTGATAGCTAAGTGTATAATATGAACGCATGAGGGTTTGTGTGTTTTGGGTTATAGATGAAGCAGCAGATATACCCGTCACCCCTGCAGATAGTAAAGCTGTTACAGGATCACTACTTTGAAGAGTAGGTAAGAAGGATACAAATGAAGTTGTAGCTATTTTTAATCCCGTCATTGTAGCTTGAGAAGTATAGGAATTGTACATTTTGTTAAGGTACTCTTTTTTTAAATCTTCACGTTGATTAATAACATATAACAGATTTTGTATATATTCATCGTAAGCTTGTGTAATGTTATTGAGTGTATTTTGTTCGAGATTTAAATAATTTACCTTGGTTTCTAAGTCTACAAGATTGTTTTCTACTTCTGTAATAAAATTAGTTAATTCTGGAGCCATTTTTTCCTCATATCTTCGTGTGGAACTGCAGGTGTTCTTGGCAAATTCAAAATCATATATACCCATATCTAATGTGTAGAGCATAGAAGCTAATTTATTATAAGCCAATAAGGTATATTTGTTTTCGTCTTTCATGTCTGACCAAATATTTTCTACCTCATTTAATTCCTTGTATTTTTCAGAAACAATATCATTTTGCGAAGTATAAATATTTTGTAATTGGTTTAAAACTGTTTTCTCTTTGTCATACGTAGAGTATAGCCCGATAAAGAAAAGGAGAAGAATGAATGAAATTGCAATGCTTATAGAGGATTTTACTTTGTGTAAGGCACGAGTTTTTTTAAATATCGGGAAGAATGCCACTACAATGGTAATTATAATTAACAATAGTTCTCCTAAAAGAAAGTATTGAAGCCTTCCCAATGATACTATGTCATTTTGAGGGATTATTTTTTTGTAGTTAAGTAAAAGCACTAAACCAACAATAGATATAGTACACAATATTAAGCTGAGTGTTGAAGCAAATTTCCCTGTTTTAGTTTTTGGGGATGCAGGTGGGTTGGTTTTATTTTGAGTAGTGTTAGTTTGCTCAGTTGGTTTTGAGACATTATTTGTAGAATTTCCTTGTTTTGGTGAGGGAGCAGAGTTCTTTGTGGTTTTGTTTTCAATCTCTTTCCCACAATGAGGGCAGAATTTGATGTCTTCTCCTTCTATTTCTTTACCGCAAT
>JALVRC010000065.1:0-13842 GCA_027025255.1 Caldifarciminota bacterium | reverse complement strand
TATATGGCAAGTAAAATGAAAATTATTTATTGCATAAAATATTATTAGCTTTAATGTATTTTTTGATGGGAAATAATCGTTTCTTAAAGAAACCTTCATAAATAAATATACATATCTTTTTATATTTGTCAAGAAAAAAATATAAGGTTGGAAATACTTACTTTTATTTGGGTGGTGGAGAAGGCCTGGGGCTGGCCTTCTCCACCTGTTTCCTTCAAGGTATATGCCAGAAACCGTAAAGAAGGAACGTTAGTGAGGACTTTTTATTGTGTCGTTTGCTGACGCATTCCTTTATATATCCAATTTTTTAATTCTTCATCTGCAACTGTGAGCACTATAACGAGTATAAGGAATATTGTATGAATTGCTGAGGATATTATAGCAGGAAATATTGCTCCAGTTGGGAAAGCGATAGGAGGTAAAACATTACCTAATATAGCTAAACCTGAAAGTGCGTATGTAACGTAGAGAAAAATACGTGCATTTTGCATTTTTTTTAATAAAGAGGACGAGATTAAAGCCATTATTGCAGCTGCAATTCCCATAGTAAGTCCAAAAAATACCAATATCCAAAATAATACCATAGTAGGAGAGCCTTCCAGATTCCCTTGCCATTCTGCTACTGTTCCAACAGAAGAAATAGTACAAATTGGTATGATACTTAGTATCAAAGTTATTATTCCATAAATTACAAGCAATGTACCAATACTTCTTACTTTACTCTCAAGGCTACCAAATGCAGAGTTAGATAGGCTCTTACTGATTTGATTTAAGGTTGTGGAGGGAGAAGTGTTGGCTACTGCAATATTTTCAATATTCTCCCCACATTTATGGCAAAATTGTGCGTCATCTTTATTTTCGGTGCCACATTTTGGACAATATTTACTCATTATACCTCCTAATTTGATTATATTTATATATTATATGGCAGGAATGGGGGAAATTTTTTATTGAAGATGTTTTGATTTTGTTCTTGTTGCTTTCAGGGAGCTTGTTGAAAACAAGCTCCCTGGTCTTAAAAATGTCAAATAGTAAGTGCATTTGTAAGAAATCCAGTGATAACTATAGCTAATGTTGCGAATACTGAAGCTGAACTACCTATAATTGAGATGAGGCTCAGTTGATGATTGGTTTTTTTATTTGATATGTCCACGATTCCTAATACAATCCCGATTACAGCCGTTATTATGAGTGATGCTGCCATGATGAGGATTACGTTGGTTAATAGAGGAGAGAGAAAATGCGAGTTGGATAGGTAAAATATTGATATAGCAGGCAAGCCTACAAAGCCTATAATACTTGTTGTTAGTGCAGCTATAATGAATGCAGCAATGCTTATTTCGGTTATTTGTTTTTTCATATTTCCTCCTTTTTGTTGTTTTATCGCCCATATATATATATATGGACATATATAATATGGCAGAAAAAGTAGAAATTATTTAGTATGGATTTTTTGATTTTTGTGTTTCATGTTCTTTTTATACTAAAAAATTTCTTGACATGTGTAAATATATGTGTATAATGTTTTGTGGAGACAGTAGAGATTGTTGAAGAGATCAGTAGAAAGGTATTTAAGATAGATAGTGAATTTTTGTACTATTTTCCTATACGATATTTCTTCAGAATTCCTTGTGGAAATGAGGGTGCATATTTTCTTGATTATGAGGTAGATACGTCTCATCCTTCTTGCAGTGAATTTTATGTGTATGTTATTAACAGATTGAAAAAAGGAAAGCATCTTATAAATTTTGATGAGACTAAGGGAGATTTTTACAAGTATCTGGAAGGTGTTTTAAAACGACTGATGAAGGATTATTTGAGAGGTTATAAAAGGATAGAGAGAAGTCTTGAAGAACTGGATAAGGATAAGATTCCTGTAGACGACGATCTTGCTATAAGGATTAGAAATGCATTTCTTTTTAATGCATTGATGAACGATGTGATTAAAGCAGTAGAGGAGTTAAGTCTTATTGAGCAGGTTATATTTTATCTATGGACAAATGAATTTTTTAAAGACAGGCAATTTTACAGTAGAATTTTAAGATTAACAGGCTTTTCTATGCGAACTGTTAGAGAACGAATACGTACTGCACATGAGAGTTTAAAGAATTCTCATAAGAAAATTGAATTTTTTAGAATAAAGGATATTGCCTATGTTCTGGGGAAAAACCCATCAACTGTTGGTGTTCACTTGAACAATGTTAAGCACTTTTTGAGAAAAAAACTAAGAAAATATAAGGATGAATTGAAATGAGTGAAGATTGGCTGGAAAAATTATTAAGAGAGGCATTTAAATATACACAAAAGGAAATAAGGCTTGAGACATGCGGGAAGTATTCTCTTTCTGAGATTTTTAATATTATTGTAGAGAAAAGGGAAGAGGAATCAGGACTTGAGGAACATATGAAGACATGCGGCAAGTGTGTTAACAGTTATGCGTATTTATTTGATTATTACAAGGATTTTTATTCAAAGCAAATGGATCTAATGTATGTAATGGGAAGGATTATCCTTTTGAAAAAGGCTTTAACCTTGAGAGAGGCAAAACGTTATAGAGGTAAAGAGGTTGAGGAGATAAAATTTAAAGGAAGGAGCATATACATATATAAGGAGGGAGAGGACGTATATATCTCTGTTGAGTCAAAAGATACGCTTATAAGTCTTGAAAAGGATGGGAAGATAATAGCAGAGCTCTCTCCTGACGAGGAGGCGAGTTTCCCTCCTATAAATGAGAAAGGTCTCTACAGGATAGTTTTTGATAAAGAAAAGGGGTTTTTAAATATTTTAATTGCTTAGACTGAGTTTTTCTATTGAAAATGAGGATGTTTTTGTTCGGGATGAGGATAGGGGTAAATATGTAAAAATCGGATTGAAAACTTTTAAGTCTTTTGAACATAGTATAAGAACACAATGGGAAAGATGGCAGAAAACAGGTAAAAAAAGGATTGAGGAAGAGCTATTAAAGGATATTGGACGGGAGGTTTATGATTTTTTTAAGCCCTTTGATATGTTTTCTTATGATGAGATACGTCTTGAACTTCCCTTTGGCCTTTTATCTTTTCCATTTGAGCTTATGTACTTAAATGATTTTCTTTACAAAGATAGATTTATACTTAGAATTCCACCGTTTTCAAGTAAAAAAACAATGAGAAGGAGCAGAAACATACTTTTTGTCTATACTGAGCATAAGGATGAATGGTTTATACTGAAAAGGTATGTACGCTCTTCATGGGTGCTGCCAGGTCCTGTAAATATAACTCAACCTGTATTGAAGTTTATGAATATAGATATGCTGCACATAGCAGGCCATATAGAGAGTGCGTATGTGGATAAGATAAAAACGTTCATAGCAAATAACAATGTCAGACTAAGATGGGCAGTGTTGAATGGATGTTCTGGCATTGTTTATACTGATTTTATTAAGCTATTGTACAATAAAGGGCTGAGTGAATTTATCTCCCCTCTTTTTGATATTGAAGAGAGTGTGGCAATGGAGTGGGCAGAGGTTTTTTACCGTTCATTTACAGGTAATATATACGAGGTTTTTAAAGAGGCAAGAAAGAATATGAGTTTTGTTGATGCACCCTATGTTATTGTTGGATTGGAACATAAGAGAGGTATAAACCCTTTTTTGAAAATTACAGGTTTTGTATTAGGAATTATTGGATTTATTGCTATAGCAGGATATTTGCTTTTAAAGCCAGTTAAGCCTCAAGAAATACTGAATAGAGATGTATCATACAATACCAAAACCCTTTATATTGTTAATCATGGTGATAATTTTGGCAGGGAGCTTTATGAAGATTTGCTTGACAGGGATGTAAAGGTATTTGTTGTTTCTGATACAGTTGACTTTTACAAAGATATAGATAATGGTTATGTGCTGTTTTATTCGATGAAAGGGAGTGTATTATCTCTGGAAATCTATGATGGGATACATAAAAAAACAGTTTACTCAGAGGCATTCTATTTTTCCAAAAAGGAAGAGGTTAAACAGAAGGTAAGAGAGCTTCTTACCCGGGTTAAAATACTTATTGATTAATTATGGGAAGAAGCTCTCTTTTAATATCATCAAGTTTTGATGCGATGTAGTGTATGTGTGTATTAAGTATTTGTGCTATTATGTGTTTCGGGGTAAAGTCAAGGGGTTTTGCCTCTTTAAGCTTGAGTAAGATTCCTTGCACAGATTTATTTGTTAGCTGTTTGCTTAATGAGATGGCTTGATTGTTGATTTTGTCAATTGGATAAACCCATAGATAGAAGATACACTTTTTTTCACTGTCCCAGGTTTTAACGTAGTTAAGAATTTTCTTGCGAAGTTTTGTGTATTTCTTAATGTTTTTTATGGCTTTTTCTAAAAATGTCATGGGTTTTCAGGGGATTATTATTTTTGTGGATTGGGAGGTCTTTCCTTTTATATAGTATGTGCCTTTAGAAAGGCTCTGGATACTTATTTTTTCTCCGATTGATACTTTCTTTATCCTTTCTCCTGTGGCGTTATACATATATCCATTTATATCTGAGGTAATTGCGCCTTGAGGGAAAATCGTTGAGAATGAGATATCCGGGTTTTCTTCAATGGATGATGTCTCCTGGCGTTGAGGGATGTAAAGTGCCTGTATGTCCACGCCTTTTGTTGTCCATCCATGGATTCTTTGCCCACCCCTCATTTTTAATGTTATTTCTTCAGGTTCTACTGGCCATAAAACCGTTGTAGTTTGAGAATAAGTATCATCAGAATTTAATAATCTTACCACTTGCTCGTTTATATAGCATTTTGTCGGTAGTCCTAACCTCTCAACGTGGTATGATATAATCAAAAATCCATCTGCAGGAATATCTATAGTTACAGAAACAATTGAATCTGGATCATACTTTTCCACACTGAATATCTTCGGTATATCTGCAAGGGCAAGGGTTGAGCAGAGTGTTAAGAGAGCTAATATTTTTTTCATATTTCCTCCTTTTTTGTTTTATATATAATATGGCAGTAAGAATAAAAATTTTTTATTGACAAAACAATATATCTATATATATTTATTAATACAGATTCATAAAAAGGAGAGAAAATATGGGGTTAAGTTTTAAGCGTAAGGTTTATGTTTTTCTGCCTTTGGTATTGATTATTCTGGGGGGGATTGTATATGCATATATCAATATTTCAAACCACTACAGGAAGATTAATACAATGAAGAGAATAAACAAGGAGCTTAAGTATATTATAAACCCTTCAAAGCATGAATACTCAACAGTAAAACCTGCAATTGAGAATGATACTGCACGGGCAAATGTTGATATGCTTAATACTCTGTTTTATTTTATCTTGATGATGGAGATGAAGATGGATCCTGCGCGTATGATGTACGGTGTTTTAATCAGACATGTATATAATTTTGATAGACATTCGTACTTACCTTCTGTAAACAGATTAATAGACTATTTAAATAATGCTGTTTCCTATATTGATACTGTTGATCTTAATAAGGATAAACTGGATGTGAGTGAGAATTACCTGGAAAAGATTAAAAATGTTGATACCTATAAATCTATTTTTTTTGGATCTTCATACGCAGTATATGTTGAGAATATACCTGATTTTAACTCAGCACAAGCCTACAGAATGTTTAACCGTGCAGTTAATGAAGTAGTGTCTAGATGGCATATAGAGAGGAAATGGATATTGGATAAGCAAATTATGTATGTTTATGGATATTCTATTCCTGAAATGAACAGTGCTCAGATGTATAAGTTTTGTGAGGATTATCCAGGTATATACCTTTCGTATGTTGGGCTTTATAATCTTATATCCTATGAAGGGGAGGATGAGCTTTTTTTAAAAGGGGCAAAGCTCTGTAAGGCACATTTTCCTGACAGTGTCCTTGCAGATATCTTCTTTACTACATATCTTTTTAAAAAGGCAAAGTATGCTGGTTTACTCATGAGTGAGGAAGAGAAAATGCTTGTAAGAGAATCACGTCTGAGGTTCTTTTACTGGCCGTTTATTAATCTTGCTGAGTATTATAGTAATGTAGACTTTAGCCTGCAGGGTATAGAAAGAAAGAAGACACTGAAGAAGGCTCTTGAATACTATGATTATGTTTTAAATAGCCAACTTCTTATTGATGATAGACTCAGAGCAAAGTTTGAAAACAAATACAACACTATTAAACGTATATTAAGATAGAGAGAAGGCGTAGCCTTCTCTCTATCTTAACATCTTTCAATCTTTCTCAATTACTCAGGTTTGGTAATGAAGATAAATGGATGGTTGAAGTACTTTTTGCTTACCCTTATAATATCCTCTTTTGTAATCTTTTTGATACCTTCTTTGTATCCTTTGTCCGCGTAGTATATGTTTTTTCCCTTCATTAACATATCAAGGTGATTTTCTGATATATCGTATTCAGTATGATACCATGAGTCTATTTTGTTGACTATTTGAGACTTTACTGCATTGACCTCTTCATCTGTTATCTTGCCTTTTTTTAATTTCTCAATCTCATTAAGTATTACATCAATTACCTTTTTATACTGGAGAGTATCGGTTTGTGCAAAGAACATATACGGAGGAGTAATGTATTTTGCTCTCATGTATCCATTTCCTGCGTATACAAGGTCTCTTTCTCCTCTTAATGCATTGTGTAGTCTACCCTGAGCTGACGAGAACATTTCACCTATTATTCTCAGTGCGAAGTAGTCATCAGTGAAAGCGTAAGTGCCCTTATAAGCTATAAGTATATTTACCTGAGGATGTTTGTACGTATATATTACTGTTGTATCAGCAGGGTAGGAAACATCCCTTGGTATCTCAATGTTTGAGGGAGGAATATTGCTCAGTATTTTCTCAAGCCTTTTCTTTACACGGGCTTTGTTAATATCTCCGTATACAAGAGCAAAGATGTTTGAGTTTTTCATAATGCTATTTTTGTATGCGTTCTTTATCTTGTTAAGTGTCAATGCATTAATTTCAAGTGAGTCAGGGCTTTCAAATCTTGAGGGATGGTTTTTGTAATATATCTTTGAAAACGCCCTCCAGCTCAGTTCTATTGAGGATTCGCCTGAGTGCTTTATTTCTTCAAGGAACTCCTTTTTAGTAAGTTTAAACTCTTTTTCTGTAAATACAGGGTTTTTAAATATTGTATTAACAAGGTCAAGTGCTGCGTCTATGTTATCTTTATAACCGTATATGTATAGATAAGTGCCAATTTCATCGTCTGAAACATAACACCTGAGTGCGTTTTCTTCAAGAAAGGCTTTATACCTTTCTCTATCCATGCCTCCTATGGAGTTATTAAGCATGTGTAATGCGAAGTGTAGAGGGAGTTTGCCTTTGAATAGCCCCCCTTTTAGACCAATTCTTATCAAGAATGTGGGGAATTTCTTTGTCTTTTTTAAAAATATCCTTGCATTGTTTTTAAGCGTAATTTCTGTGATTGTTGTGTCTATCTCGGTTAACTTTTTATTCTCTTCTAATATAGGCTCTTTAACGAAGTTAACAACGAATGCATTGTCTTTTACAAGATACTTCTTTACTGTTTTTATAATAGCCTTTAGAGCAAGCGTTTTAACCTTTTCTTCCCAGTGTTCCTGAGCATTTACATCTTTTGAGTACATATAGTTTAATGCAACTTCGGAGACGTGCCACTCAACCCTTTTTTCCTGATATTTTCTAAGAATAAATGAGTGCTTTTTTCTCTTAAGAACAGACGTTGTAATATACTTTTCAGGATGTGAAAAGATATCAAAGATACTCTCTTTAACAGTTCCAATATCCTTTACATTATTTACCTTAGCGAACACAAAATAAAAATTAACACCTTTAAAGCCAAAAGGATAAGCATAAATCCTTGATACGAGTGATTGTTCATCCTCAAGCTTTTTACTAAGAATATCATTTATAATATATGAAAAGAGGTATAGCTTAGTATTGTCTTGGTTCTCAGGGCTTAATAAAAATCCCATTATCACAATAGGTGAGGTAAGGAGCTTGTCCTCAAGAGTAAACTCTTTAAGTCCTGAGGGGTCAGGATAGATATTCTCAATAGGAAAGTACGTTCCTTTCTTATGTGGAAGTGTGGCAAATGTGGAGTCAATGATTTTTATGACATTTTCATGTTTTACATCTCCTCCTACTGCAACAATGAGGTTTCCGGGAATGTAGCGCTCCTTATAAAAGGATAGGAGGTCTTCTCTTGTTATACGATTAAAGTTTTCCTCATAACCTATAATAGGATATGAGGATGGATGTCCGTTTAAGAAGAGTTCAAAAAAGCGTTTCATTGAACGGGATACAGGGTCTTTTGTTCGCAGTAGTATTTCTTTTTTGATAACGCCTTTTTCACGTGCAACTTCAAATGAGTCCAGTCTTGAGTGGGAAATCCATTCGTACAGTATATGTATCATTGGGCCTGTGAACCTATAGCTTCCATTGAGGTAGAAACAGGTATGGTCATAGCTTGTGTAAGCATTCATATAAAGGCCCATTTTTTTTATGCTGTCTTCGTATTCCCCCTCTGTGTGCATATCAGTACTGCCTTCAGCCAAAAGATGCTCAAAATAATGTGATATGCCAGTGCCATAAAAGCCTTTCTCATATATGCTTCCTGTGTTTTTTACATAAACCCTTACGCTTACTGATTTAGTACCTGCTAACTCGTCTATAATTACATCTGTTCCATTGTCTAAATGATAGGTGTACACACTCATCCATAAAAGGATATTTAACATCTTTCCTCCTTGTTTTGATTGTTATTTAGTATATACTTTTTTAAAGATATGTCAAGAAACGCTTTCTTATCAAAGTGGATTTATATAGCTCTATTTTTATAGCTTATTGTTTTCTCTATTTCTGTAAGTAGCTCCTTATCATCATATTTTTCAGCAATGAATTTTGCTTTTTGTACATGAGCCTGCGCTAAGTCATCGTTGTTTTGTTGAAAGTGTATTTTAGCAAGATTGAGATAGGTTTTGCCCATTTCTTTATGATATTCTCCCAGTTTTTCTTTCTTTATTTTTAATGCTTGCTCAAGTAATGAATAGGCATTCTTATAGTTCTTAAGCTCGTAATAGGCTGAGGAAAGACTTTCATAAACATTAGAAATATAAAGGCTGTTTTCTCCCGTGGTTTGTTTAAAAATCCTGTTTGCAATATCTAAGTACTCAATAGATAGTTCATATTCTTTCTTTAGAAGATAGACACTCCCAATGTTATAATATATCCTTGCTGTGCTGGAATGATTCTTTCCTAAAACAGAAAGTCTTATTTTTAGAGCTTTTTGATAATATTTAATGGCTTTATCAAAATCTTTTTGATTTGCTAAAACGCGACCTATATTATTACAGGTTATTGCTATGCTCGGATGGTTTTCTTCAAGTACAGAAAGCTTTATTCTTAGGGCTTTTTTATAGAATTCAAGCGCTTTATTATAATCTTTCTCGTTATCACAGATAAGGCCAATATTGTTGTAACTGATAGCAGTATAAGGGTGGTTCGAGCCAAACACAGATAGATATATCTTTAGGGCTTTTTTATAATATTCTAATCCTTTGACATATTCCCCTTTGTTTTTATAGACAACCCCTATATTGTTATAACTTGTAGCTATTGCAGGATGATTCTCTCCCAATACTGAGAATTTTATTCTTAGGGCTTTCTCAAAATACTCAATTGCTCTATTGTATTTTCTTTGATTATCGTAAACAAGACCAATATTGTTGTAAATCTGGGCTGTATCAGGATGATTTTCTCCTAACAATTCCTGTCTAATAATTTTTGCTTTATCAAAATACTCAAGTGCTTCACTGTAGTATTCATTATCCAGTAAGTGATTACCAACTTCTGCATAGCAGTCTGCAAGTAGCTTTTTATTACTGTTTTTTTCTGCAAGTTCAAGAGCCTTCATACTATTTTTAAAGGCTTCACTGTATTTCCCCTTGGCTGATAAAACATTGCTTTTGCTTAACAGAAAATTTATATATAACTCATCTGTAAGTAAGTTTTTTGAATATTCCTCAATCTTATTTAGCTCAACCATTCCCTGTTTGTATTTCCCAAGCTTTGTTTTAACCTCAACATATTTTAACAATACTCTTATTCCTTTTTCACTATTATAAATATTTTCGTAATTTTCTATCCATTCTTTGTATATATTCTCAGCTCTTGTAAAATTGCCATAACTTTCTTGTATGTCAGCTAATTTTAAAA
Source organism: Caldifarciminota bacterium (assembly GCA_027025255.1). Classification (GTDB taxonomy): domain Bacteria; phylum Hydrothermota; class Tepidihabitantia; order B3-TA06; family JALVRC01; genus JALVRC01. The sequence goes on along the minus strand of JALVRC010000065.1, from coordinate 3,638 downwards.
GATACTCAAGATATTTTGTCTTTTTATCTGCTCTGCTGTAGTGATAGGTTAAAAGCTCATAGTAATCCTCAAGCTTTTCGCTATATATCTGTTCAATACTTTCGGCTATTTTCTTGTGATATTCTCTACGTGTTTGTTTAAGAAGTGTATTGTATACTGCCTTTTGTATTAATAGGTGCTTAAATGTATATTTTTCATTACTACTATTTTTTGAAAAGGCAAATTCATTTATATTCTCAATTATTTCTTTCTGTTCTAACGTATCCAGTATCGATTTTATCTCTGTTCCATCTTCGATTAATCTTTCAAGTAATTTTAGAGTAAACTCCTTTCCTATTACTGAGGCTATTTCTATAAGATGTTTCTCTAAATCGTCAAGTTTATCAATTCGTGCAAGTATTAGTCTTTCTATCTTAACAGGTATGCTTTCAGGGTTTGCTTTTAAAAAGGCTTTTTCAGATTCTATTTTCACTAAGTCTTCATTAAGAAGCATAAGTGCATGTTCCTCAATGTATAAGGGATTTCCCTTACTCCTTTCATAGAGCATTTTTTCAAGTTTAGCATCAATGTTTTTTACTCTTATCAATGTCCTTATTAACTCTTTTGCATGATTCTTCTCAAGAGGTTTTAGAGAAAGTTTAACATAGTTTTGTACTGGAAGATGTATTGATTTATTTATATCTGTATTAAGCCTTTCTATGAGTATAAGCATTACTTTTAGTTTATCAATGTTTTGGGCAAGTTTAAGTATAAACTCTTTTGTAGTTTCATCAAACCACTGTACATCATCAAATATTATGATTACAGCGAATTTTCTACTTAATATCTCAAGTATAAGAGAAATACCGTTGTTTAAGATGTGATCTCTATCCTGTTTATTTATCCTTTCAATATTTATCAATGTTTGCTTACTGGTGGTGCCACCTAATATCCATTTTAAAATATCAGCAAGAAGAGGTAGATTTATATGATTGTTGTTGATGAAATCATCTATTTTTTTAGAAATTAGTGCTTTTTTATCCTGTTCATCAATCTTAAAGAGCTGGCGTAGAAAGCCTTTTAGTACCCACCCGTCTGCTGAACGGAGATAGTCAATCCCACGAGAAAAAATAGTTAATGGATTGGGTGAGTCCGGTGGATTAACTGTCTTTGTTGATATTCTTTTTAAAAATTCATAGATAAGCTTGGATTTGCCAACACCTGATTCTCCGGATATGAGAACCAACTGTCCTTTTCCCTTAGAAATTTCACCATAGCATGATAGCAGTTTATTGAGCTCTATCTTTCTATTAATCATAGGTGTTTCATTTGTCCTTCTGAAGACATATCTTGAGTTTACAGAAAGAGGTTTATAATGGATGACCGGGTGCGTTATCCCCTTTAAACGGATTTGTCCGAGTTCCAGGTAGTTAATTTCTTTATTGGTTAATTCATAGATTGATTGACTGACATAAATTTCATCAGCAGAAGCGGATGATTGAAGCCTCTGTGCAATATTTACAGCATCTCCTATTACTGTATATTGAAGCTTATAACGGCTTCCAACTTCGCTTGCAACTACATCACCGAAGTTTATTCCTACAGATAGATGAAATCCGGGTATGTCATGGGCTCGCGCTCTAACAACTGTTTCATTGAACAGCTTTACCTCTTTCATAAGATCTATGGCACATAGGACAGCTCTTAATGCATCGTCTTCATGAGACATAGGTGCGCCGAACAAAATCATTACACAGTCTCCTATGTATTTATCAATATAGCCTTCATATCTATAAATTACATCTCCAAATCTGTTAAAGAGCAAATTCATTAGTTCTTTTACTTCTTCAGGATCAAGCTTTTCACATATAGAAGTAAAGCCTGATACATCAGCAAACATAACTGCTACCTTTCTTCTGGAGCCTTTTAAAGCTTTATTTTCCCTTTTATAAATACCTATATCCTGGATGTCATGGATTTCTTTTTTTGTTAACGGATACCCACATGTAGAACAAAAATTTGCCGATATCGGATTTTTTCTGCCGCATTCTGGACAGACATTTACAAACTCTCTCCCGCATTTTTGACAGAATCTCGCTTCTTTAGAATTTTTAGCACCACAAGCAGAGCATATTATCTCTTCCATAGACTACACTTACCTCCAGTTTCTTATTTTCATTACTGATACTTTATTTACACTGGCATATTTAGTAATTTCTAATATACATATTTTTATAAAGCATTTTACATATCCTTTTTAGCTTTTTAGCCAATTGATTATACACTTTTTTGTATTGATGTCAAGGTTTTTAGCAGTATTTTTATTGGTTATGTAAAGATTTGTTTTTTCCTTGACATTACTTTATTTATAAATAGAATAAACAAAATAATCAAGGAGGATATATGAAGAGATATATGTTTATACTCACAGCGTTGTTAATGACGCTTTCCTGTACATCTGGTGATGATGGGAATAACAACAATGTAAATACTCAGGGATATAACCCTTATACAGTAGGAAGTAGCTGGGAATATAATAAAACAGGAGAGAATGCATTATTAGCAGATGCGAATGTTGTAGTAAAGGTGGAATCAACTGCTGAAGTAAAAGGTAAGAACGGATATAAGTTATCTATTACAGAAGGCTCATCCGTAGATAATGATTATGTTGTATTTGAGGATGATTCTGTTTATGTGTATGATGATGCAGACGGAGATTCGCTTGAGGGTGTTGAGCCTGAAGACATGGAAAAGGGAGAACGCTGGACAAGCAATGTTTACGTAAAGGGAAATGATGGTTTTGTTCAGGCAGTTGATTCCTGTAATGCAGAGGTTGAAGAAGAGGTAGAGGTCCCAGCCGGTACTTTTACAGCTTTAAAGGTATATTGTCTGGCACAGACATCTGTTGGCGATGATCTAACTGGAAAGCTCAATGTAAGGGATGAAAAAATTGTATACAAGGTAAAGGGTGTAGGTATAGTGAAAAAGATTATCATGGATTATGTAGAGGTTATATCTCCTCTGGATACTCTTGTTGTTGCTGATACTGTTGTATGGGAATTAAACAAATACGATATAAAGAAATAATAAAAAAAAGGGGGGGTGCCCCCCTTTTTTTTTATTACGAGAATAGTGTTTAAGATAAGATACTTTGTAATGAATGATTACGAAGATGTTATCCGATTATGGAGGGAAGCGGGATTACCGTATAAACCTCAGGGTAGAGATAGAAAAGATAATATTGAGATTGAACTTAAAAGGGGTATAGCAATTTTTCTAATTGCAGAAAAAAAAGGAAATATTGTTGGAACAGTGCTTGCTACACATGACGGAAGGAAAGGGTGGATAAACAGGCTTGCAGTAAAGAGACAATTTCGTCGTATGGGAATAGCAAAGGCCCTTATCAAAAGAGCAGAGCGGGAACTTAAAGATAGGGGCATTCATATTATTGCATGTCTTATTGAAGAGGATAATCAAGCCTCAATAGGTGTTTTCAACACACTCGGATATAAGCATTATAAGGGCATTTTATATTTTACCAAAAGAGAAAGCCAGGAAATTTAGTTCTTTTTAAAAGGAATTAAAAATATTTTTTCTTGACAATGTTCTCTATTTATATATAATTTACTATGGGAAAAGTTAAAGAAAAGAAAGCCTAA
>JALVRC010000064.1:907-16478 GCA_027025255.1 Caldifarciminota bacterium | reverse complement strand
GGTTAAGAAGGGTTGGTAAAGAAAAAAAATACGAAGATTCTCCTTCTGTTAGAGGGATGTTAAGAGTTGTTAGACATTTAGTTGAAGTAGAGGAGGAGTAATGGTAAATTTACTAATTGCTAATGAAGGAGCAAGAAAACATTCGAGGCGTATTGGAAGAGGCCCAGGATCAGGAAGAGGGAAGACTTCAGGGAGAGGACATAAAGGAGCAGGACAACGCTCTGGTAAAGAACATGATTCAAGATTTGAAGGCGGACAGATGCCTTATTATAGAAGGATTCCCAAAAGGGGATTTAAAAATATTTCAAGAAAGGTGTATACCCCTGTTAATTTGAAGGATTTAAACATATATAAAAAGGGAGATATAGTAGACACAGTAAGACTTTTGAAGGATAAAATAATAAGAAAAAAGACGCTTGTAAAAATTTTAGCTGGTGGCGATATAGAGGTCGCAATTACAGTAAAAGCACATGCATTTTCCAAAAAAGCTAAGGAATTAATAGAGGCAAAAGGTGGAAAGGCGGAGGTAATTAATGCTTGATTCTGTTAAAAATATATTTAGAATTGAGGATTTAAGAGGAAAAATCTTATTCACTTTATTAATGGTTCTTATTTTCAGATTCGGTATTCATATTCCAACGCCAGGGCTTAATCCGGTTGCTGTTAAGGCCTTATTGTCAAATCTGCGCGGTACTGTTTTTGGAATGTATGATATTTTTGTAGGAGGAGCTCTTTCAAGAGCAAGTATTTTTTCCCTCGGTGTAATGCCTTATATATCAGCATCTATTATATTTCAGCTTTTAGGTTCTGTATTCCCTAAGATACAAAAATTACAACAGGATGATGAGGGAAGAAAAAAGATAAATCAATATACACGTTATCTAACAGTACTTATAGCTTTATTTCAGTCAATAGGAATAGCAGCTTATCTTGAAAATGCCGGGCATGTACCTCTTGATAACGGCCAGATTGTTCCTATTGTAAACAATCCAGGTGTAATGTTTACAATTACAACTGTTATAACGCTTACAGCCAGTACTATATTTCTTATGTGGATAGGAGAATTAATTACAGAAAAAGGTATTGGAAACGGTATATCCTTTTTAATTTTTGTTGGAGCTCTTGATAGAATTCCATCAGATTTCGGAAGGACCTGGGCTGCAGTAAAGGCTGGTTCTATATCATTTTTCGTTTTACTCGTTGTTATAGCTATAATTATAATTACTTTTGCAGCAATGGTTGCTGTTACTATGGCTATGCGAAAGATTCCTGTCCAATATCCTCAGAAAGTTGTGGGACGAAAGATTTATGGAGGACAAACGACGTTTATCCCAATGCGAGTCAATACTTCTGGTGTTATGCCTATAATCTTTGCACAGTCTTTGATAATGGTTCCTGCGACATTCTTTACCTTTTGGAAGTCTCCTCTGGCTGAAACAATTTCCAGGGCATTGTCTCCAGGGGCATTATTGTATAGTATAACATTTGGTTTACTTATTTTGTTTTTCGCCTACTATTATACGTCTGTTGTATTTAATCCTCAGGACATAGCAAACAACATGAAGAGATATGGTGGGTTTATTCCAGGGATAAGACCCGGGCAGAAGACTTCAGAATATCTGGATAAGGTTCTTTCACATATTACATTACCAGGAGCTGTTTTTCTTGCTTTTATAGCTCTTTTGCCGTGGTGGCTTATTAAGAGTTTGCATGTACCGTTTTATTTTGGTGGAACAACGTATCTTATTATTGTAGGTGTTGCTCTTGATACAATTCAACAGATTGAGTCTCATTTGCTTATGAGAAATTATGAGGGATTGTTAAAAGGAATTAAAATAAAAGGAAGGAAGTGAGGTATATTTTACTTCTTGGTCCACCTGGATGTGGTAAGGGTACTCAGGTTGAATTATTGAAGAAGGAAGGCTTTAAAGTACTAATAACAGGTGATATTTTACGTAATGAAATAGAGAAAAATTCTTTGTTAGGAGAAAGGATAAAAAGGATTGTTAATAAAGGTGAGCTTGTTCCGGATGATTTGATTGTTGAACTGATGGAGACAATTATTAAAGAAGATACCTCTTCGGATAAAGATATTATTATTGATGGTTACCCACGAACAGTAGGTCAGGTTGAAGGATTTTTAAAAAACCATTCTGATGAAAAGATTATAGCAGTTTATCTTAAAGTAGATAAAGATATCTTGAAAAAGAGATTAACAGGAAGACGTGTATGCCCTGTATGTAAACGCGTTTATCATATAGAGTATAATCCGCCAAAGAATGATATGAAATGTGATGTATGTAACGAACCTTTGATTATTAGAAAGGATGACGAGCCTGAAGTTATAGAAAACAGACTTTCTGTATATGATAAACAAACGCAACCTATCGTAGAACTTTTTGAAAATAAAGGATTATTAAGAGTCATTGATGCTCAAAGAACTATTAGTGAAATTTTTACAGATATTAAGGAAATTTTAATGTGAATATGGGTATTCTTATAAAAAATACAGATGATATTAAAGGGATAGGACAGGCTGGTAGGATTATTGATAATTTGTTTAAAAGTCTTTCAAATTTTGATTTAGAAGGCATGTCTACCTGGGAGTTGGATAAATTTATTGAAAATTATATTATACAAAGGCATGCTTATCCTATTTTTAAGGGCTACAGAGGTTTTCCTGCTGCTTCATGTATTAGTATAGAAGACGAGATTATTCATGGTATTCCTAAAAAGGATGTTATTATTAAAAAAGGTCAACTTGTAAAAATTGATGTAGGGGTTAGATTAAATGGATATATTGCAGATGCAGCTATAACATTTGGAATTGGGTCAATTGATAAATTAAGGAGGAAATTAATGGAAATTACCAGGAATGCTTTACGTAAAGGCATTGAACAAATGAAGCCCGGGAATCATTTAGGAGATATATCTTATGCTATAGGGAATTATGTTCATGAAAATGGTTTTAATGTGATTAAAAATTATGGCGGTCATGGCGTAGGTATTCAATTACATGAAGAGCCTATTATTTTGAATTACGGTGAAAAGGAAAGAGGTCCACTATTGAAAAGAGGAATGGTTTTCGCCCTTGAACCTATGGTTCTTTCTGGAGACGTTAAGATTATTGAAAAGAGTGATGGATGGACAGTAGCTGCTCAGGATGGGAAGCCTTCTGCCCATTTTGAACATACGATAGCGGTGCAGGATCCACCGCTGGTACTTACCGCGGAGTTATAATGGCACGAAAGGATATGATTCAAGCTGAGGGTGAAGTAGTTGAGGCTTTGCCAAATGCTACATTCAGGATTAAATTGGATAATGGTTTTCTTATTCTGGCTCATCTTTCAGGTAAAATGAGAATGCATTATATAAAAATACTTCCTGGAGATAGAGTTTTAGTTGAGCTTTCGCCTTATGATTTAAAAAGAGGGCGGATTGTATACAGATTTAAATAAGGAGAGATAATTATGAAGGTAAGAGCAAGTGTTAAAAAAATCTGTGAGCATTGTCGTATAATTAAACGCAAAGGGCGTGTTTACGTGATTTGTAAAAAAAATCCAAACCATAAACAACGTCAAGGTTAGGAGGTGGAATGGCAAGAATAGCTGGTGTTGATTTACCAGATAAAAAAAAGGTAGAATTTGCCCTTACTTATATATATGGTATAGGACATTCAAGAGCTTTAAAAATTTTAAATGATACGAAAATTGATAAAAATAAGAAGATGAATGAATTAAGTGAGGATGAAATAGCAAGAATAAGGAAAGAAATAGAGGATAAGTATAGAGTAGAAGGTTCCTTAAGAGCAGAGATATCAGCAAATATAAAAAGACTTATAGAGATAAATTGCTATAGAGGCTTTAGACATAAACTGGGATTACCTGTGCGTGGACAGAGAACACATACCAACGCCAGAACAAGGAAAGGCCCTCGTAAGACTTCAGGGGCAATTAAGAAAAAGAAAAAATAGGAGGGTAATTGGCTAAGAAAAGAGTAAGAAGAAAAAAGAAAAGAGTAGCGGAAGAAGGAACTGTAAAAATACAGGCGACTTTTAATAATACAATAATAACCATTACAGATAAAGAGGGCAATGTAATTGCCTGGAGTTCTGCTGGTAAGGTTGGATTTAAAGGTACAAAGAAAGGGACACCGTTTGCAGCTCAACAAGCCGCTGAACAATCTGCGAAAGAAGCTTTTAATATGGGATTGAGAAAGGTTGACGTATATGTCAAAGGACCCGGGCCTGGACGCGGAACAGCTATAAGAGCACTTCAAAATGGAGGTCTTGTTATAACTTCTTTGAAAGATACAACACCAATCCCTCATAATGGCTGTAGGCCTCCTAAACAGAGGAGAGTATAATGGCAAGAGATATAAGTCCTGTATGTAAAAAGTGTAGAAGAGAAGGCGAAAAACTTTTTTTGAAAGGACAAAAATGTTTGACAGAAAAGTGTCCTTTATCGAAGAGAGGAGGAAAAAAGTCATCATTTTATTCAAGAAGAATGTCTACCTATTCACTTCAGTTAAAAGAAAAACAAAAGGTTAAATTAGTATACGGGATCTTAGAAGCACAGTTTAAAAAATTCTTTAAACAGGCAGCAAAAAAGGGAAATACAGCTATTGAGCTTATCATTCTTTTAGAAAGAAGACTTGATAATGTTGTATATAGATTGCAGTGGGCAACGAGTAGAAAACAGGCAAGACAAATTGTAAGGCACGGTCATATAAGTGTAAATGGAAAAAAGGTAGATATTCCTTCCTTTATAGTTAAATCAGGGGATTCTATAGAATTTATAGATAAGGAATCAGCTTATTTTAAAGCTATTAAAGATGACATTAGAAAAGACAATGTGGTTTCATGGATGCAATTGGAAGATAATACTAAGGCACAAATTTTAAGAATTCCTTCTGAAGAGGATATCAAAGATTTCCCATATAATACCCAGATGATTGTAGAGCTTTACTCCAAGTAAGGAGGGAAAGAGTGAATCCACGTCAATTACCTATTCCTTCTCAATTAGAAGTGAATAAGGAAAAGCTCACTGATACTTATGGTGAGTTTGTTTATAGCCCTTTACCAAGAGGTTGGGCATGGACTATCGGCACAATGCTTAGAAGAATATTAATGTCTTCTATAGAAGGTTGTGCTCCTACTGAGATGAGGATTGATGGTGTTCAACATGAATTCTCAACTATAGATGGGGTTCTGGAAGATGTTCCTACGATAGTAATGTATGTTAAAAAACTGAGATTTAGAATGAATACAAGAAATACTACTGAGATGTTATATTTACATGGAAGAGGGAAAAAGCAGCTTTTTGGTAAGGATATTTCTCTGCCTCCTGGTATAGAGCTTATGAATCCTGACCAGCTGATACTTACTATTACTGATGACGTTACTAATATAAATATGGAGATTAAAATAGAGAAAGGACGGGGATGGGAGTCTCAGGAAATGGTAAAGCACAGAAATCCCCATGCAATAGTTGGTACAATTACCCTTGATGCATTTTATTCACCTGTGAGACGAGTAGATTTTGAGGTTGATAATGTTAGATTTGAAGAATTTACTGATTTTGAAAAACTTATTCTAAAAATAACTACTGATGGTACAATAAAGCCTGAAGAGGCTATTGTGGAGGCTGCTAAGCTTGGTAAATTATATCTTTCTCCTATAATTGAGAGAGAAGAAAAGAGTAATGGAAACATTGATTCTTTAAGACTTTTAGGTGTAAGTGAAGGTGTTGATTTAAGTATTGAAGAAATTAAGATTCCTGAAACAGTAAGGAAAATTCTAAGAGCACGAGGAAAAACGTATGTAAGAGATATTATTGTACATACAGAAGATGAAATATTAAGTTGGGGAGTAAAACCCAGATCTCTAAAATCGTTAAAAAATGCTCTGGAGAAACGAGGTTTAAAATTAGGTATTAATGTTGGAATAGAGGAGGGTAATAATGAGGCATAGGATAAAAAAAATAAAAGCTAATAAACCAAGGGATCAGAGAAGAGCACTTGTTAGTAGTCAATTACGTTCATTGATAATTAATGAACGAATCATTACTACTCACACAAGAGCAAGACTCTTAAAAGGTTTTGCTGAAAGGCTTATAACATATTCAAAAGAAGATACTGTAGCTAATAGACGTTTGGCGTATAGATATTTGAAAGATAGAGAGCTTGTTAAAAAGCTCTTTAGTGAAATTGGTCCGAGATTTAAAGAAAGGAATGGAGGATACACAAGAATCCTAAAGGTTGCGAGACGTCCAGGCGATAATGCCCTTAAGTCAATTATAGAGTTTGTAGAGCGAAAACCTGAATAGTAAATGAATGCTATAATATTAGCAGCAGGAAGAGGTAAAAGAATGAAAGCAAAGATACCAAAGGTTCTTTTACCTCTTTTAGGAAGACCTTTGATTAAGTATGTTCTCGAAACAGCAAGACTTGCTGGATCAACGAAGAATTTTGTAATAATTAATAAAGATACAGGGGATTTGATAATCTCTGGTTTGGATGGTGAGGATATTGAGTATGTATATCAAAATGAGCCTAAGGGGACAGCTGATGCAGTATCAAAAGCTATAGATAAGGTAAATGCTGAGGAAGTATTGATATTATGTGGAGATGCTCCTTTAATTGAAAATGAGACTATTAAAAGTTTAATCTATTGGCACAGGAAAAATAATGCTGCAGCAACAGTATTGAGTGCAAAGGTTAAAGATCCTTACGGATACGGTCGTATAGTAAGAAATGCAGGTGGGGAAGTTGAAGGTATTGTTGAAGAAAAGGATGCTAATAGAGAGGAAAGGCTTATTGATGAAATTAACTCAGGAACATATATTTTTGATGTGGCTTCTTTAAAAGAAGTACTTGATGAAATTAAGCCAAGCCCGGTTACCCATGAATACTATTTAACAGATTCTATAAAGATTCTTGCAAAAATGGGCAAGCGGGTGCAGGCAGTAAGGTCTAAGAATGCAGAAGAGGTTGTTGGGGTTAATAGCCGTAGAGATTTAGCAATGGTGGAAAAGATTTTACGTATAAGGGTTTTTAATCGTTTAATGGACGAAGGGGTTTTAATACTTGATAGTATAAATGTGCATATAGATTACGAGGCAAAAATTGGTGAGGGAACAGTTATCAAACCGTTCACATATATTGAAGGTCCGTCTGTAGTAGGGAAGAATTGTGAAATAGGGCCATTTGCTTATATAAAAAACAAAACAATTGAAGATAATACTGTGTTGGAGGGAAATATATTAAAAAAGTAATCTTTATCCTTTTTATAGCAATAACAATCATAATTAGTGTCTCTGTATATTTTAGAATCCAGGATCAAAAAAAACTAAAGAATTTTAAAAGAAATAAAATTAAGATTGAGGTTCTTAATGGTGTAAATGTTAAAGGTCTTGCTTTAAGAACAAAGAAGTACCTTTTAAATAAAGGCTATGATGTTTTAGAAATAGGAAATACAGAGGAACAGTTGGAGAAAACTGTTGTTGTAGATCATAGAGACAAACATGCATTTTATGCTAAGGTTGTTGCAATGGATTTAAAATTATCTTCTGATAGGATTCTTATGAGTATTGATTCTTTTTCTCTTGTAGATGTTACTGTTATTGTTGGTATAGATTACAAGAAATTTATTCCTGATTCAATCTTTTTAGAATGAACAAGACAGAAGATTTTATTGATTTTGTTTTTCATCTATTAGATGAAAACAAAGCAAGTAATATAGTTGTTTTAAATGTCAGGGAGTTGTGTTCTTTTTCAGATTATTTTTTGTTAGCTACTGCTCAATCCCCTTTACATTTAAAACATTTAAAAGAACTTATAGAAATAGAATCAAAACAGAGGTACGTACTTCACCATGTGGAAGGCAATGAAGAGAGTGGGTGGATTTTAATTGATTTTTTCGATATTATTATACATCTTTTTTTAAAGGAAAAAAGGGATTTTTATTCACTTGAGTATCTATGGGGTGATGCAAAAAGGACAAAAATCTCATGATAGTTGGTTTTATAAAAGATTTATTTAAGGATTTTTTACATGTAAAGTCACATCAAATATTGAAGAGTAAACTCAGTGAAAATGGAGATTTCTCCAGCAATCTTGCATTTCTTTTAACTAAAGAGTACAGGAGCTCTCCAATGGAGGTAGCTAAAAAGATTTATAACGATATTGCCTCAAAACTTCCTTCTGGTTTAAGAGTTGAGCTTAAAAATGGATATATTAATTTTTTTATTGAGTGGCCTCTTATAAAATCCTTTTTGATGAAAAAGGAAAAGGGTTATAAACATAATGGCGTTGATTATATAAATTTAGAATATATTTCTTCAAATCCAACCGGGCCTCTTAATGTTGTTCAAGCACGTGCAGGTGTATATGGAGATGTTCTTGGAAATATGATGAAGTATGTAGGGATAAATGTGGGAAAGGAATTCTATATAAATGATGCTGGCAGACAGAGGATGTTACTTACGCAAAGTATAATTGCGAGAATTAAGGAGCTTAAAGGCGAAGAAAGTACTTTCCCTGAAGAAGGCTATAAAGGGGACTACATTTTTTCTTTAGCAAGAGATTTTGTAGATGAATCAATTGATAGTATAGGAGAAAAATCAATTGAAGAGATTGTTAATTGGCAGAAATCTTCTTTAAAAAAGATAGGTATTTTTTTTGATAAATTTGTTAAAGAAAGTTTTATAAGAAGCAAGGGCTATCCTGAAAGGGTTTTAGAAATATTAAAGGATAAAGGATTTGTTTATGAAAGAGATGGAGCACTCTGGTTTAAAAGCAGTAATTTTGGTGATGATAAGGATAGGGTTCTTGTAAGATCAAACGGTGAGATTACTTACTTTCTCGCTGATCTTGGATATCATTTTTATAAATATGAGCGAGGCTATAAGCACTTTATTAATATTTTAGGACCGGATCATCATGGCTATATAAAACGTATAAAGGCTGGGACAGAGGTCTTTACAGGGCAAGATCTTTTAGAGGTTATAATTGTACAGCAGGTTAATCTTAAAGAGAATGGCAAGAAAAAAAGATTTTCTAAAAGAGAAGGGAGATTTGTCTTGCTCGATGAGGTGGTTGATTTAATCGGAAGTGATGTTCTAAGGACATTTCTTTTATTAAGGCACCACGAGCAGATTTTAGATTTTGATATAGAACTTGCTCAAAAAGAAAGTATGGACAATCCAGCTTACTATTTGCAGTATGCAGTTGCAAGGCTTAAGAATATTGTAAGGAAGTCTAATAAAGAGCCATTAAATATTGAGGATATAAAGGAGATAGGTGAATCGGAAAGACGGTTATTTATATATATTCTTTACTTTGATGATCTTATCTTAAGGGCTACTCAACAAAAAGAACCTCACCAACTTCTTTACTATCTTATAGAGGTTGCAAAGGAGTTTCATAGATACTATGAGAATTATAGAGTGATAGGTGTAGATGAAGAACAGATGAGATTGTTCCTTGTTGAAGCATTAATAAAAATGTTTGTTAAAGGTATGGAACTATTATCTATTTCTGTACCAGAAAGGATGTAGTCTTTTTATAAAGGAGGTAAAGTGAAACTTTACAAGCTTTTAAATAAAAAACATATAAACCTTAATATGGTTTCAACAAATAAGAAGGATGCTTTAAAAGAGCTTCTTTCATTAATTACAACAGATGAGAAGGTAGGTGATGTTCTGCTTGATACCCTTATGAAGCGAGAAGAAATGGGCTCTACCGGGATAGGTAAAGGCATTGCAATTCCTCACGGAAGAAGTTTGATGGTCAATGAGCTTGTTCTCGCTGTAGGTCGTAGTGAAGAAGGGATAAAATATGATGCTATTGATAATAAGCCTGTTTTCTTTATGTTTTTGATTATTGCTCCTCCGCAAGATCCAGGTAATCAATACCTTGTTACTCTTGGAAGGGTCGCTATTATTTGTCAGGAACTTTTAAAAAATAATCAGTATAAGAAACCTTCGAATCCGGATGAATTCATTTCTCTTATTCAAACAATAGAAGAAAAGTTATGAATGATGTTTTAGTTTCTCTTATCAAGTTACAACAGATAGATATCGCTCTTGATGAGTTAGAAAGTGAAGATTTAAAGTCTGCCTATAATAAAATCGGATTTAAACTGAAAGAGAATTATCGCGATTTGCTTGAACAAGAACGCAAGAGCATTATTGCAAAACTTGATAAACATCTATTGGAACAGTATGAAATTATGAGAAAAAAATACAAAAACAGCGTCGTAGTACCAGTTTTAAATAAAGGATTCTGTGGAGGTTGTTTCGCAAGTATACCTTCAGGCCTGGTATCGGGTAGAGGTGGGGTTAAAACCTGTCCTAACTGTGGAAGATTTATATACTACAGATAGTAACCTGTACAGATTCCCTGGTTTGGTAAGTTATTCTTTTGCATGGGATATTCAAAAAAGGCTCGTAGAGAAACGTATCAGAGGAGAGATATCTGATACACTGCTTTTGTTAGAGCATAATCATGTATATACTCTTGGTAAACATGGTAATAGACAAAATATACTATTTAATGACGAGCAATTAAGAGAAAAAGGTATTGAGGTATTTCACATAGAAAGAGGGGGAGATGTTACATATCATGGACCTGGACAGATAGTTGGTTATCCTATCTTTTTATTGAAAAACAAACTTGGTGGTATAAGGAGCTTTATAGAAAACATGGAGAAGGTTTTTACTATTTTACTTAATGCTTACGGTATACAGGCAAGTACTGATATTAAATTACCAGGGGTCTGGGTTGGAGAGGATAAAATAACTGCTATTGGAATAGCTGTTAAGAGATGGGTTACATATCATGGTTTTGCATTCAATGTTAATACTGATCTGAGTTTTTTTAAAGGTATCGTGCCATGCGGATTGAAAAACAAGGGGGTTGCATCTATGGAACGTCTGTTAGGAAGGAAATTGGATATAGATAAAATAATGGAAAAGATAGTAGAGATATTTTCTTATGTATTTAAGAAAAGGTTTATTATAAGAGATGAAACCTTCCTGGCTTAAAATTCCTTTAAGAAAACCCGGAGCATATCTTAATGTAGAACGTACTTTAAGGAAGTTTTCCTTATACAGTGTCTGTGAGGAGGCTAAGTGCCCGAATCGATGGCATTGCTGGAAGCAGGCTTCTGTAACAGTAATGATTCTTGGAGATATTTGTACCAGGCATTGTAGGTTTTGTAATGTTAAGACAGGAAATCCAAAAGGTGTTGTTGATGAGAGTGAACCTGAAAGAGTATCTAAGGCAATTAGAGAATTGGGTATGCACTACGTTGTTTTGACATCCGTTGATAGAGATGATTTAGTGGATGGAGGGGCGTATATTTTTGCAAGGACAATAAAATCCTTAAAAACAATAGAGGATGTTTTTGTAGAACCTTTGATCCCTGATTTTAATGGTGATAGGAAGCTCTTGGAAATGGTTATTAGAGAAGGCCCTGATGTTGTTGCCCATAATATTGAGACGGTGAGAAGACTTACATCTTTTGTTCGGGATAGACGATCTTTATATGAAAAAAGTATGGATGTTTTAAAAACCTTAAAGGCTATAAATCCTCAAATCATAACAAAATCCGGAATTATGGTGGGGCTTGGGGAGACGCTTATTGAGATTTATGAAACAGTTAGAGATTTAGCCTCTGTAGGAGTAGATATTTTAACAGTAGGACAATACCTACAACCGAGTAAGAAACAGCTTGACGTTAAGAAATACTATACGCCTGAGGAGTTTGAAATGATAAAAGAAAGAGCTCTTCAGGAGGGGATTAAAGTAGTAGTTTCCGGACCTTTTGTAAGAAGTTCTTTTGATGCATATAATGCTTATAAAAGAGTAAACATGTACAAAGAGGAGAATAATGAAAAATGAAAATATGATATCAGAAATAGATTTTCTTAAAGAAAAACGAAATGCAGTAATACTCGCTCACAATTATCAAAGTGGGAGTATTCAGGCTATTGCTGATTTTGTAGGAGATTCTTTAGAACTGGCACGTATATCAGCAGGGTTAAAAGAAGAGATCGTTGTTTTTGCAGGTGTTAAATTCATGGCAGAAACAACCAAGATACTTGCACCAGAGAAAACCGTACTTATTCCTGATGCAAACGCATTATGCCCTATGGCTTCTATGATTAGCAAGCAAAAGATTAGACAATTAAGAGAGCGCTATCCTGATGCCGCATTCGTGGCCTATGTTAACACAACAGCTGAGGTAAAAGCAGAGGTAGATATAACCTGTACTTCTGCTAATGCTGTAAGGATTGTAAATTCATTAAAGGAAAAAAGGGTTGTATTTTTACCGGATAAACATCTTGCTGCATACGTACAGAAGCATACAGATAAAGAGATTATTCCGGTAGATGGTTATTGCCCTGTACATGACGGTTTAAGTATAGATATGCTTGAGTATAAACGTTCTTCTAACCCTGAGGCAAAGGTAATAATTCATCCGGAATCACCAATGGAGTTGATAGAAAGCTCTGATGAGGTAGCATCCACAGGTGGTATGGTCTCATACGTTAAAAAGATGAATGAAGGAGCAGTTATTGTGGGAACAGAAAAAAACATGATAAACAGATTAAAGAAAGAAAATCCACATTTAAGGTATATTCCTCTGTCTAACAATGCTATATGTGTAAATATGGCGAAGATAACACTTGAGAAGATTTTAATAAGTTTAAGGGATAATGTTTATAAGGTTGATGTGCCCAATGCTATTAGAGACAAAGCCCGCCTTGCCATAGAGAGAATGCTTGCTGTAAGATAAATAAATTCTTTTTCTTGACAAAATGTGAAGTGTGTATATAATATACTGTTTCTTATTTAGTGAAAAAAAATATCAGGAGGTAGTATATGAGTAGAGAAACAAAGAATAATGGACGCACAGAGGGAGGTATATACGAACAGTTCTTATATAAACGAGTTTGTGGCATTACTAATAAATAAAATATAATAATTAAAAAATGGAAATATGAAATTAATTAAATTTATATTGATCATCAATCTTATTTTTGGAGTCGCAGGATGCTCTATACAAAATATCACTACAGAGGATAGCACATTAACACAAACTTCCGGAAATTTCCTTGGACATGACTGGTATATAAGTCAAAACAAGGTAATGTATTGGGATAAGCAACCATATATCCCTTATACTTCTTTTGCAATAGCTCCTGGAAATCGATTTGGTATAAACGATTTTCATTTTTGGTTAGATAATGATTCGGGAGAATTTCAAGATCCCGTATTTGTAGATAATTATACAACTCAAATAACGAGTAATGGAGGCACATATACTGTGTTAATAATGAAAGGAATGCCAGGCGATTTTATTGAAGGAAAAGGGTATGATGCATCAAAGCTGTTTGATGATAATATTAAGGAGCAGATAATAAATTCATGGAAGCCTTTTGCCTCTGCAATAAAAAAAGAAGGTTTAAGAGCAATATTTTTATGGAATGAGATTGATGTTGATTTTTTTTGGCCATCTACATATACCTATAAACAATATGGAGAAAAGCTTAATGAGTATGCACAAGAAATGAAAAAACTCGTCGGTGATGTTCCGGTTATTTTTAAAAGCACTCACACCTTTCAAGGAGAAGATTTTTTTATGGCATTTCCGGTAATTAATGCTGCATCAATAGGAGCAGGACTTGGAATGGATATTTATTCTCCGGAATGTCCAAGTTCTAATTTGGACGCACTTTATGATTTTAATCAAAAGCTTACAGAATGGCAGGATAAAACATCTTTACTGTGGATATCTGAATTTGGGGTCGGGAATACTGAAAGTACGTCTTGTTATTGGGATAATTTTCCGCCATTCAACTCTAAATCCGAAATGAGGTGCCATATAGAAACTTACATAAATAATGGAGCAACAGGTTTCATCTACGCAGGACCGGCAGATGGCCCTCTTGAAGGTGATTGCAATCATTTAGATTATTCTGATTCACACAAGTGGTTTTTCGAGATGAGAGATGAGATGATTCAAAAGATAATTACAGATAACAATTAAATGGGTTCTAATTCCCTTTCCAAATGGATAATATTCGGTTTAAAAATTAGAATAGAAAATTGGAATAAAAACGCCACACAACAATGTATATAAGGCATTAGGCGAGTGATAGTTACCTGATATATTATGAATATTAACAAACGGCATAGTAAATTGAAAATTAGGTGTTTTAAAAACGCCCAACGCTTCATATACTGAACCGTTATACTAATATATTAAAGTAATAAGCAGAGGAAAAGCCTGTATCTTTTGGATATAAAAAAATTACCAGCTCTAAAACTTAGGTTTTTTATAAATTTGAGGATATGCTCTTTCTGGGATTTAAAAGAATGTTAATTAAAGGGTGTTAGTTGAATATATGGTTTTGTAGATAAACAAAATTTTCCCTTGACAAAATATGAAATATATGTATAATATTTTGGCTTGTAGTAAATATCAGGAGGTAATATATGAGCAGAGAAACAAAGAATAAAGGGCATCCAGAGGAAGGTATATGCGAACTACTGCGGATGTCATTCTAAATATGGAGTATATGCGCAATGATGATATGAATGAGTTGTGGGTAATTGTATAAAGAGGAGATGAGAAGATGAATAGAGAATTAGCAGAAATCATAAAACTGTATGCTATAGGAAGTGATAAAGCATTGAATGACTATTTACTTGGGAAATCTAAAAATAATCTAATGGCTACTTTGATTGACCTTATTACAATGTATATAAATGATAAAAATTCATCAACTTTACGGGAGTTCCTTACAGTTTCAATTGCAGGATATAGTCACAGAGAGGGTAAAATAGGGTATAATGGATATAAACAAAGTGTTTATGGAACGCCAATAAAGTGTGAAGCTAAACCTAAGAATGTAAGAAGCGGTGGAAAAAGAAAATTGAATGGGGGAGGGAATTTTACAGATTATACACATGAAAGACTAAAAAGAGATAAAAAAGAAAATTTGCATATGCTTGTTAGTGGTTTTGTAGATGGAAAATTAATTTATATTATTGAGTTCCCATTTGGGTGCTCTACATTTACTGATAGATTAAATCAGCAACTACAAAAGAGATTTCCTCATGGGGATATAAGCGGTCAATTTTTAAGAAGTGCAAATTTTGATTACAGATATTATATTAATTGTAAGGGAATGAAGGTCCTTTTTGTACTTCCAAAATCAGAACTTACAGAACATAAACAATATATAGTTCGTGTTTTTTATAAATTTTTACTGGAGGTAGCACCTGATGATAAATAACTTTGAGGATAAAGTTTTTGAAGGGGATGCCCTTCAAATATTGAAACAATTGCCAGATGAATTTGTTGATATGGGGGTCACATCTCCACCATACAATAAAATGGAGAATAAGAAAGGTTGGCTTGTAGATAATGTAGTTTATAAAGGTGCTATAGATAAGTTGCCAGAGGAAGAATATCAAAAAAATCAAATTGATGTGTTAAATGAACTTTATCGGGTTATTAAACCTAGCGGATCTTTTTTTTATAATCATAAAATTAGGT